>CALRYR010000294.1:0-5927 GCA_943372425.1 Variovorax sp. YR752
GCTGAGGCCTTCGCGCCTGTCGGCGCTGCGCACTGCGTTTGCAGGAGCGAGTGGGCTGGTTTGCTGTTTCCTTCACCGTATCACGCCGTTCTCGCCGTCAAGGTCTGCGCGTGCCTGCACGCTGGCGTCCTGGCGGCCGTCTGTCGAACCCTGACGGCTGCGCTGCGCCGTGCTGCTTCCGGTCTCGGGCAATCCCGCCCTGATTCCTTCCAAGGAGAAGACCATGACGAAGCTCATCACCGACGATCAACACATGCAGTTGCTTGCCAATGGCCGACAGTCCCTCGAACAAGAAAACTTCGATCCCGCCCCGGTGGTCAAGCTGTTCACCCCGGACGCTGGGGCGACCTGGCTGTTGACCGAGATTGACCCGGACGACCACGACCATGCGTTTGGGCTGTGCGACCTGGGTCTGAGTTACCCCGAACTGGGGTGGGTCAGCCTTGCAGAGATCGCGACTGTGCGCGGCGGGCTCGGACTTCCCATTGAACGGGATCTGCACTTCGCACCGCAGAAGCGTCTGAGCGCGTATGCACGTGAGGCGCGATTCGCTGGGCGAATCGTGGCCTAGTGTTGATCCATTGGTCGCCGGCGACTGGCGGCTATTCCTGCCTTAACCCTCTACTTTGAGCAGACGTGCTTCGGTTTCGAGCATCAACTCACCTGCGCTGCGGCCTAAGGCGCGGGCGATCTTCAAGATCATGGCCAGTGTTGGCATGTGCTCACCGCGCTCAATCTTCCCCATGTGGGAGCGTTCGATGCCCGCCAAGTGGGCCAGCGTTTCCTGGGCGATACCGTCCTCGGTGCGCAGGCTGCGCACGGCATCGCCAAAGGCCCGTGCTGGGCCCGCCTCAAATGTCGTTGCGCCGGCCGGTCGCCCGCGCTGGATTCCTTGCTTCTGCATACACAGAAGCGTCGCGTTTCAAGTACATTAAAACCACGTTATCTTTAACTCATTAGTGATGTCCGTTGGCCCAATGCGGCTGCGCCACGTTTACATCGCATTCGGCGCTGTCGCCGTGCCCCCTTGCGTTATGCGTCAGCCGGATTAGTATGTAATTACCTCACGAAAAAGCCATGATATTTCTCACAGCAGAGCAGCGAGGCCAGATGTTGGCCAACGGTGCCGCGCGGGCGCGGGGGGACACTCTTGACCCCTTACCTGTCGTCAAGCTATACACGCTAGACGCTGGTGCAGCCTGGCTGCTGACCGAACTCGACGCCGATGGAGACAAGGCCTACGGCCTGTGCGATGCTGGCACCGGCAGCCCTGAGCTGGGACACGTCAGCCTCTCGGCCCTCGAAGGTGTGCGGGGCCCGCGCGGCATGCGCATCGTGGCCGATCCGCACTTCAAGCCGCGTCAGCCGTTGTCAGGCTACCTGGCCGACGCACAGCGTGACGGTTCAATCAACGACTGACGCATTGCGGCAACGTCGCTAAACGCGCGGCGTAAGGTCGCCTTAAAGGCGACCCTGCTTCTTCTCGCCTGTGGCAGTGTTCCTCTTCCCAAAGGAGGATTCTGTGACCCAACCCAACCCCGAAGACTTGCCTACCGCGCCATGGGGCGTGTCCGCCGCCTACCTCTACGTGCTGGACTTGGACAACCCTGCTCTCGCCTGGGAGTACTTGCGCCGCCACCCGAGCTACCGCTCGGACTGGGTGCGCCGCAAGCGCGTGGTGTCGTTTGCCCGCTGGGGGTTGCGATGTCGCCGAAAACCCTGATAAGGACGGGCGTAATGCCCAGCCGCTGTGGCTGTCGCCCTCTGACGACTTGTTGCATGTGCGTCCTGCGCACGCGCGCAATTCAACAACTCGCCGCTTCGACCTGTGGCGCATACCTGGCCGCAAGCGCTTGTCGCTTGACGGCCCCGGCTTGGCGCTGATTGCCGACCTCAAAGCGCAGCGCATGCGTTTTTCGCTGTCTGGCGGCCTGGTTGACGGTACCGGCTACACCAGCTCTGTTCCGCTGACTCCGCCCCTGCGCGGCCAGCTTGACGTCTTCAACGCGCAAGCGCAGGCCTTGGAAGGCCGTACGCCGGAGGTCGACCCTGCACGGGCAGTGTCCCGCGCCGCGCTGCTTCATTTACGCGCCCTGCAGGCGTTCGACGCCTCGCATGCGGGCGCTTCGCATCGCGACATCGCCCAGGCCTTATTCGGCCTCGAAGCTGTTGTTCTACGTTGGCACGAGGATGGTGAACTCCGCGCTCAGGTGCGTCACCTGCTGCGGCGGGCAGAGGCGTATGTGACCCGCGGCTACCTGGCCCTGGCCGGAGTCTCGCATCCCGCCGCGAAGCTCCCCGGAGACGAACGGGTGCGCTGAATCTCTCCCTGCCTTGATCGGGCCTGATTCCCGAGACTGCCTCCATCGGGCCGCGAATGGTTTGCGGCCCATCGACAGCGATGGAGGCCGTCATGGCAGTTGGCAGTTCTCTCTCTTCCCCCACGGCGGGCGCGGCTGCGCCGCAGCCCTCTGCGGCTTCGGCAGTCCCAGCGGCCCCCGCCAATCCCGAATTCCTGACCACCGACGAAGCCGGCGCGTTCCTTCGGCTCTCGCCACGTACGCTGGAAAAGCAGCGCGTTCTGGGAGGTGGTCCGCGGTTCCGCAAGTTCGGCGCGCGCGTGGTCTACGCGGCCGCTGACCTGCGTGCCTGGGCCGACAGCCGCGCCTACGGCATGACCTCAGACCCAGGCTACGTGCAGCGCGACTCCGTCCGCTGACTGACCGCTCCAGAGGCAACATCGCATGTCGAAGCGCTTGAGCGAACGCGAACAACTCACGCTGTTCCGCGCGCTGCCGCACGGCGACATGGCGCTGCGCGATGCGCAGGACCTCATGGCTTACCCCTTCTTCTCACTGGCGAAGTCGCCGCGCATCGTCCCAATCCGCTTCGAGGCCGGTGGCATCACGCTCACCGTCGAGGGCGTTCCCGAGCACGGCATCGCCACCATCTGGGATGCCGACGTGCTGATCTGGGCTGCCAGCCAGATCATCCAGGCAAAAAAGGAAGGGATCGCGCCTTCGCGCCTGATGGTGGCCACACCCTACGAGATCCTGCGCTTTGCGCAGCGGGGTACCGGCCGCAGCGACTACCTGGCACTGCGCGCCGCGCTGGACCGTCTGCAGTCAACCACCGTTGCCACGACGCTGCGCCAGCGCGAGCGCCCGAACGGTGGCAAGCGCACGCACCGCTTCTCCTGGATCAACGAGTGGAAAGAATACATCCGGCCTGACGGCCGCTCGGATGGTATCGAACTGATCCTGGCCGACTGGTTCTTCACCGGCGTAATGGACGAGGCTCTGGTACTCACGCTCGATCCCACGTATTTCCGGCTTTCCGGTGGCATCGAGCGCTGGCTGTACCGGCTGGTGCGCAAGCACGGCGGCCGACAGCCTGCGGGCTGGCGCTTCGAGATGCGCCACCTGCACTTGAAGTCTGGGAGCCTACAGCGCCCCTCCGACTTCGCAATCCAGGTGCGTCAGCTTGCGCGGCGCCAGGCACTGCCCGGCTACCAGTTGTCACTGGAGCGCAGCGGCGGCATTGAATGGTTGGCCTTCCGGCCCGGCCAAGCCGAGCCCTCTGCGACCAACTTATCCACAGCTTCTGTTGAAGAACCTGTGGATGGCGTGGGGATGGACTCGGTGGATCACCCGCACGACCCACGGTGGATCGCCCGCAGAACTATCGGTGGATCGCCCGCACCGATCGGTCGCGAAGCCGCGCCCAGCAACGGTTTTGGGCTTCCCTAAACATCTAAAGGGATACATAAATGGAAGTCACGCGCGCGCGAACCAAAGCTGCCCAAAAGGTGGGCAGTGCCTCACCGGAGGCAGCCCAAACAGCCGAAAACCGTTTGCCAGCAAGACAAGACCGTCCCGGCAAGGTGATCGCATTGCTGAACCAGAAAGGCGGGGCGGGCAAGACCACGCTTGCCACGCATCTGGCGGGCGAGCTGGCGATGGCGGGAAGCCGCGTGACGCTGCTCGACGCCGATCCGCAAGGCTCAGCCCTCGACTGGGCGCAACGACGGCTTCAGAACGGACAGGGACGGCTCTACGGTGTGTTCGGGTTGGCGAGGGACTCGCTGCATCAGGAAGCGCCGCAGATCGCCCTAGAGGCGGACTACGTCGTTATCGACGGCCCGCCACGGGTCGCGGCCCTCGCGCGCTCCGCGCTGCTGGCCGCCGACCTGGTGCTGATCCCGGTTCAGCCCAGCGCGTACGACGTGTGGGCCAGCCATGAGATGGTGACGCTCATAGCCGAGGCCCGGGTATTCCGGCCGCAGCTTCGCGCGGCTTTCGTGATCAACCGGCGCGTGGTCGGCACGGTGATCGGCCGCGAAGCACGCGCCGCGCTGGTCGACCAGCCGTTTGCCGCGCTGCAGACCGAAGTCTCGCAGCGCATCGTGTTCGCCGACAGCGTGGCTGCCGGGCGGCTCGCATGCGAAGCCGCGCCGAAGTGCGCTGCCGCGCGCGAGATCGCTGCATTGGCGCAAGCGGTGCGGGAGATGGTCCGATGACGGCATCAGCGTCATCTGCGGCGCCGAAGCGCTCCGCGATCGGCAGCAAGCCGGCCGCTGATCCGGCATCGAAGTGGGTGCGCCAGGCCGACGCGCCAGAGATGGTCGCGAAGGCATCGATCTACACCGCGCGCCTCACCATCGACGTGACGCCAGCACTGCGGGGCCGCATCAAGGTGATCGCGTTCGAACGCGGCGTCACGGCAGCCGAGATGTTGCGCGACCTGCTGGAGCGCGAGTACGGCGGAGTCCAGGCATGACGCAGCTGCTTTCCGCCACGGCGCAGGCTTGGCCACAAGCCGTGCTGCCGCCACGGCCTGTCCAGATGCGGGTCTCGCTCGCCTTCGTCGAGCATCGGGTGAACGTCTGGCTGCGCTTCGGAGAGCCGGTGCGCGAGATGGTGGTGGACCGCTGGCGGCGGGTGGTGACTTTTGAGCCGAGTGCCGTGTGCTGCCGCGTGAAGTGGATTGGCAATGACTACGGCACGGCGCTCTGGCAGCTCATGGTGCTGCAGGCGCCGATGCCGTTCGATGGCACGCAACGCATCGCCGGCGTAGCGCCCGGCGCGCGCATCCTGCTGCGCGCCGATGGAGAGTCGCAGGTCAAGGCCATGCTCGCTGTAGTTGACGCCATCGAGGCGCTGGGCATCGAACCAGCCACAGTTGCTGTCACCTACTGGCACACGGTCGGCAACCGACTGGCAGCACGCCAGCCGCTGCCGGACTACACCACCGAGCGGCATGCGGCGCATCTTGCGCGCGGGGCGTTGAGTTGAGCCGGCGCGTGCTCTTCGCCGGCATCGGCATCGGCATCGGCCTGGCTGCGCTATGCGCGCCGGCCTTCATGCCGATTTCAGCGGAGGAGCGTTTGTTCGTGGTCTACAACCCGACGGACAGCGTGCCGCGCGGCTGGTACCGGGTCAGCAGCATCGACACCGCAGCTTCGCTGCACGTCGGCAGCATCGTGCTGGCTTGGCTTCCCGCCGATGTGGCCTCGTTCGCGGGACAGCGCGGCTATCTTCCGAACGGCGTGCCGATCCTCAAACGTGTCGGCGCTGTGGCGCCGCAATCGGTGTGCGTTCGGGAACAGACTGTGCGCATCGACGGCGCCATGGTGGCGATTGCGCGAATGCACGATGGCGCGCAGCGGTCTCTGCAACCCTGGCCCCAATGCAGGCCTCTCGTTGCGGGCGAGCTTTTCCTGCTCAGCGACACGAATCCAGCTTCCTTCGACAGCCGTTACTTCGGCCCAATCGCAGTGTCCGCCGTCCTGGGCATCGCGCGGCCGCTGTGGACCTGGAGCACACCATGAGGCTGGCTCTGTCGCGTCAACAAGCATGCCGCCGAACTGCAGCCAGGCGTGCGCCTGCGTTGCACTCCGTCGTGCAGGGCGCCCGCCGCCAGCGTGC
>CALRYR010000295.1:0-5902 GCA_943372425.1 Variovorax sp. YR752
ACGCTTCGTGGGGGCGGGGGGCAATGGCATGGGGCGGTTTGCTCACAAAAAGTAGGGGCCGGAAAACGAAAAAGCCGCCAGAAGACCTTGGCGGCTTTGTTCGGTGGATGCGGTCGTGGAGCTCAACGGCATGAATCCATTATGCACAACGTGCGTGTCGCGGCAGGGCGGCGTGGCGCGCCGCCAACGCGGCCCGTGCCAAACCGCACGAGCGGGCCGGGATCAGGCTTCCTTCTTGAGGGCCTTGACGGCCTTGAGCACGTCGTCGACATGACCCGGCACCTTGAGGCCGCGCCATTCGGCCTTCAGCACGCCGTCGGCACCGATCAGGAAGGTGCTGCGCTCGATGCCCTTGACCTTCTTGCCGTACATGATCTTGTTCTTGACCACGCCGAACATGTGGCACATCTTCTCTTCGGTGTCGGCGATGAGTTCGAAGGGGAGCTCGAGCTTGGCCTTGAATTCGTCGTGCGACTTCATGTTGTCGCGGGACACGCCGAACACGGTGGCGCCAGCCTTCACGAAATCCTTGTAACGATCGCGAAACTGCATCGCCTCAGTGGTACAACCCGGCGTGTTGTCTTTCGGGTAGAAATACATCACCAGAACGTGTCCGAGGTGCGAAGTGTTCGAGACCTTGAGCCCGCCGGTGGCGGTGGATTCGAATTCGGGGATGGGTTTGTTGACAACGATCGCCATGAAACTTGTTTTCTCCGTTGGGTTCCAATCGCGTGGCTGCAGGCCGAAGCGTTGGAGGATTGGTCGTTGCTAACTGAGGGCGGATCGCCGGGTCGCAACCTGCGATTTTAGCTCGAAATGGCCCCTATTTACCAGGGGTTGGGTGCTCCACGAGCAGCGCCGCCAGCACGTGCCGGCCTTCGCTCGCGAGGATGTTGTAGGTACGGCAGGCCGCAGCGGTGTCCATCGTTTCCAGTCCGGTGCGCCGTTCGATGAGCGGCCGCAGCCACGCAGGCTGCGGAAAACGGATGCGGGTGCCACTGCCGAAGATCACGGTTTCCGCACCGATCTCGGCCAGTTGCGCGAAGTGCTCGGGCCCGAGTTCCTCGAAGCGCGTGCAGTTCCAGACGAAGCGCTCGCCGTGCGAGCCCAGCACCACGCTCTGCTCGACGCGCTCGTTGTTGATCGCCACCCAGCCCGGACCGTATGCGGTGAGGGTCTGGACGTCGGATTTGTCGGGCTGGAGCTTCATCGGCGCTGGTGGGGAACTGTGGTCAAATTATAGGTTTTCCCCTATGTAGGCGCCCCCTGGAGGGACTTTGAAGCAGCTCAAGAAATCGGCCAAGCTGGCCAACGTTCTGTACGACGTGCGCGGACCCATCGTCGATGCCGCCCGCCAGATGGAGGAGGACGGCCAGAAGATCATCAAGCTGAACATCGGCAACATGGCGCCGTTCGGCTTCGATGCGCCCGAGGAAATCCAGCAGGACATGATCCGCAACCTGCCGGATTCGGCGGGCTATTCCGACAGCAAGGGCATCTTCGCCGCGCGCAAGGCGGTGATGCACTACACGCAGCAGCAGGGCATCGAAGGCGTCACGCTCGACGACATCTACCTCGGCAACGGCGCGAGCGAGCTGATCGTGATGGCGACCAACGCGCTGCTCGACGACGGCGACGAGCTGCTGGTGCCGATGCCCGACTACCCGCTGTGGACCGCCGCGGTGTCGCTGTCGGGCGGCAAGCCGGTGCATTACCTCTGCGAGGAAGACAACCAGTGGCTCCCGAGCCTGGCCGACATGCGCGCCAAGATCACGCCGCGCACGCGCGGCATCGTCGTGATCAACCCGAACAACCCGACGGGCGTGCTGTACCCCGACGAGTTGCTGCGTGGCATCGTCGCCATCGCGCGGGAGCACAACCTGGTGCTGCTGGTGGACGAGGTCTACGACAAGGTGCTCTACGAAGATGCGAAGCACACGGCCATGGCGAGCCTGTCGACGGATGTGCTCACGCTCACCTTCAATTCGCTGTCGAAGGCCTACCGCTCGTGCGGCTACCGCGCGGGCTGGATGATCGTTTCGGGCCCGAAGGGCAACGCGACCGACTACATCGAAGGCCTGAACATGCTGGCCAACCTCAAGCTCGGTTCCAACGTCCCCGGCCAGTGGGCGATCCAGACCGCCCTCGGCGGCTACCAGAGCATCAACGACCTGGTGAAGCCGGGCGGTCGGCTGCGCCGCCAGCGCGACCTGGCCTACGACCTCATCACGGCCATCCCCGGCGTGACCTGCGTGAAGCCGCAGGCCGCGCTCTACATCTTCCCGAGGCTGGACCCGGTGATGTACCCGATCGCGGACGACCGCGAATTCTTCATGCAGGTGCTGCGCGAAACGCGCGTGATGCTGGTGCAGGGTTCGGGCTTCAACTTCCCGGACAACCAGCATTTCCGCATCGTGTTCCTGCCGCATGAAGACGACCTGCGCGAGGCCATCGGCCGCATCGCGAAATTCCTCGAGCGCTACCGCAACCGCCACGCCTGACACTGCGCTCCCGGGCGCAGACGCTTTCCTGAACTGACTCTCCAAAGAATGAAACCCATCCAAGTAGGCCTGCTCGGCATCGGCACCGTCGGCAGCGGCACCTTCAACGTCCTGCGCCGCAACCAGGAAGAGATCAAGCGCCGCGCCGGCCGCGGCATCGAGATCACGATGGTGGCCGACCTCGACACCGCCCGTGCCAAGGCTGCGGTCGGCGACGGCGTGCAGGTGGTGGCCGATGCGCGTGCCGTCATCGCCAACCCCGACATCGACATCGTGATCGAGCTCATCGGCGGCTACGGCATCGCGAAGCAGCTCGTGCTCGAAGCCATCGCGGCCGGCAAGCACGTGGTGACGGCCAACAAGGCGCTGCTCGCAGTGCATGGCACCGAGATCTTCGCGGCCGCCCAGCAGAAGGGCGTGATGGTCGCGTTCGAAGCCGCCGTCGCCGGCGGCATCCCGATCATCAAGGCGCTGCGCGAAGGCCTCACGGCGAACAGCATCCAGTGGATCGCCGGCATCATCAACGGCACGACGAACTTCATCCTGTCCGAGATGCGCGACAAGGGCCTGGACTTCGCGACCGTGCTGAAGGAGGCCCAGCGCCTGGGCTACGCCGAGGCCGACCCGACCTTTGACATCGAAGGCGTCGACGCCGCGCACAAGGTGACGCTGATGAGCGCCATCGCCTTCGGCATTCCGGTGCAGTTCGACAAGGCGCACGTGGAAGGCATCACCCAGCTCGCCGCGCAGGACATCAAGTACGCCGAGCAGCTAGGCTACCGCATCAAGCTGCTGGGCATCACGCGCCGCGCCGCCGGCGGCGTGGAGCTGCGTGTGCACCCGGCCCTGGTGCCCTCGAAACGCCTGCTCGCCAATGTCGAAGGCGCGATGAACGCGGTGGTCGTGCATGGCGACGCTGTCGGCACCACGCTCTACTACGGCAAGGGTGCCGGCAGCGAGCCGACGGCCAGCGCGGTCATCGCCGATCTGGTCGACATCACGCGCCTGCACACCGCCGATGCGGCGCACCGCGTGCCACACCTGGCCTTCCATCCGAACGCCATGAGCGACGACCTGAAGGTCGTGCCCATGCGCGAGGTGGTCACCAGCTACTACCTGCGCCTGCGGGTGGCCGACGAGGCCGGCGTGCTGGCGAAGGTCACCGGCCTGCTGGCCGACGCGGGCATCAGCATCGATGCCGTGCTGCAGCGCGAGGCCGACGAGATCGGCGGCGAAGGCTCCACGCAGACCGACCTCATCATCCTCACGCACGACACGCGTGAAGGCACGCTCGACGACGCGATGGCGCAGCTCCAGGCGCTGCCGACGGTGCTGGCGCCGATCGTGCGCATCCGCAAGGAAGAGTTGTCCTGATGCGTTACCTCTCAACCCGCGGCCACCCCGACCGCCGCCGCTTCTGCGACATCCTGCTCGAGGGCCTCGCACCCGATGGCGGCCTGTACCTGCCCGAACACTACCCGCAGGTGAATGCCGCCATGCTCGCCAAGTGGCGCACGCTGCCCTACGCCGAACTGGCCTTCGAGATCCTCTCGCTCTACATCGACGACATCCCGCCCGACGACCTGAAGGCGATGTGCGCGAAGACGTACACGGCCGAGGTCTTCGGCAGCGACGAGATCGTGCCGCTGCGCGAGTTGGAAGACGGCGTGTACCTCGAAGGCCTGTCGAACGGCCCGACGCTGGCTTTCAAGGACATGGCGATGCAGCTGCTGGGCAACCTGTTCGAGTACGAACTGGCCCGACGCGGCGAAGAACTCAACATCCTCGGTGCGACCAGCGGCGACACCGGCAGTGCCGCCGAATACGCCATGCGCGGCAAGAAGGGCGTGCGCGTCTTCATGACCTCGCCGGACGGGCGCATGAGCCCGTTCCAGCAGGCGCAGATGTTCAGCTTGCAGGACGCGAACATCCACAACATCGCCATCGCGGGCGTGTTCGACGACTGCCAGGACATCGTGAAAGCCGTGTCGAACGACCTCGGCTTCAAGCGCAAGTACCGCGTCGGCACGGTCAACTCGATCAACTGGGCACGCCTGCTGGCGCAGGTCGTCTACTACTTCGCCGGGTATTTCCAAGCGACCAGCAAGGACGACAGGCAGGTCAGCTTCACTGTGCCTTCGGGCAACTTCGGCAACGTCTGCGCCGGCCACGTCGCGCGCATGATGGGCCTGCCAATCCGCACGCTGGTGGTTGCCACCAACGAGAACGACGTGCTCGACGAGTTCTTCCGTACCGGCGCCTACCGTGTGCGGGCTGCGGCCGACACGCACGAGACATCGAGCCCGTCGATGGACATCAGCAAGGCCAGCAACTTCGAGCGCTTCGTGTTCGACCTGCTCGGCCGCGACGGCGCCCGCACCCGCGTGCTGTTCCAGGACGAACTCGGCCGCAGCGGCCGCTTCGACCTGAGCGCCGACCCGGTCTTCGCGCAGGCCGCGGCGCGCTTCGGCTTCGTCAGCAGCCGCAGCACGCACGCCGACCGCCTCGCCACGATCCGCGACACCGACAAGCGCTTCGCCGTGTTGATCGACACGCACACGGCCGATGGCCTGAAGGCGGCGCGCGAACACCTCGTGCCGGGTGTGCCGATGGTCGTGCTGGAGACGGCGCTGCCGATCAAGTTCGCGGCGACCATCGTCGAGGCGCTGGGCCACGAGCCCGATCGGCCCGCCCGCTTCGAAGGCATCGAGGCGCTGCCCAAGCGCGTCGTCAAGCTGCCGGCCGATGCCGAAGCCGTCAAGGCCTACATCGCGGAGCATTGCGACGAATGACCGCACCGACACCCGCATGAAGGTCATCGGCTTCGCAGGCTATTCCGGCGCCGGAAAGACCACCCTGGTCGAGCGATTGATCCCCGTGCTCCGCCTGCAGGGCCAGCGCGTGTCGGTGGTCAAGCATGCGCACCACAAGTTCGACATCGACCATCCCGGCAAGGATACCTACCGCCACCGGGAGGCCGGTGCCTTCGAGGTGGTGGTGGCGTCCGACAGGCGGCTGGCGCTGATGCGCGAGTTCGAGCAGCCGGCCCAGCTGTCGGTGCATCACCTCATCGCCGAGCTGTACGACGGGGTCGACTGGGTGCTGGTCGAGGGCTTCAAGCACAGCGACCTGCACAAGGTCGAGATCTGGCGTGAGCCGGCGCCCGGCGAACCGCCGCGGCCGGCGCAGTACGGCGACGACCCCTTCATCGTCGCGCTGGCCACCGACACGCCACGTCACCTGCCGCGGCCGACCCTGATCCCGGTGTTCGATATCAACGACGTCGATGCGCTCGGACAGTGGCTGCTCGACAATGCCCATCGTTTCGAATACCGAGCCGAAGACCATGTCCCGACCTCCTGAACGCCCTCCGCTGATGCCTCTGGACGAGGCCCTGGCGA
>CALRYR010000296.1:0-5899 GCA_943372425.1 Variovorax sp. YR752
GCTCACGATGGTCACGGTGCCTTCCGGGTAGAAGCGCGCGGCCAGCGTGTGGCTGTCGGCGAAGTCGCGGTAGGTGCAGTCGTGGATGAGGATCGCGCCGATCTCGCGCGCACGCGCCGCGAAGGCACGGATCTCGTCCTCGGTGTAGGTGGTGCCCAGCGGGTTGTTCGGGTCGACCAGGTAGATCACCGCGGTGTTGGCATCGGTCGATGCGGCGAGCGCCTCGGCCGAAAGCTTGAAGCCGTACTCGGGCCCGTAGATCGGGATCTCGGTGATCGTCGAGCCCGCCTTGGCGGCGAAGCCCAGCGGCCACTTCCAGCCGGGGTCGGTGGTGACGAAGCCCTTGCCGGCCACGCAGAAAGCGCGGCAGGCCAGCGCCAGCGCGGCGACCGCGCCATCGGTGACCACAGCCGACTGGCCGGGCACGCCCAGATCGGCCACGATGGCCGCACGCAGCGCCTCCATGCCCAGCGGCGGCGCATAGGCGTGGAAGCTCTCGTCGTCGATGGCATCGTGCAGCGCCTGGCGCACGGCAGGGTGCAGCGGGAAGTGGTTGGTGTTCTGGCCCAGCCACATCAGTGCGGGGTTGGAGAACAGCCGGTCAAAGTACTGGTTGCGGGTCTCGGCATCGGCCGTCACCGACGATGCAGCCGGCACGGCCTTCAGGACCGCGCTCACGCGGCCACCTTCCGCGCCTGCTCGGCCGCGATCGCCTTCTTGCTGGTCTTGATGATCGAGCCGCGTGCGGCGATGCCGCCGTCGATGGTCACCACCGTGCCGGTGATGTAGCCCGCACGCGGCGAGGCCAGGAACACCATCAGATCGGCGACTTCCTCGGGCGTGGCCGGGCGGCCGCCGGGGTAGTTGTCGAACAGCTCTTCCCAGCGGCCTTCGTCGCCATGGGTGTCGAGCGAGCGGCGCTTCATGAGCTTGACCATGCGGTCGGTGGCCACCGGGCCGGGGTTCACGCCGACCACGCGGATGCCGTCGTCGAGGCTCACGCCGCCGAGGGCGCGGGTGAAGGCCATGACGGCCGCGTTGCCGGTGGAGCCGGCGATGTAGTTGGCGTCCCAGTTCTCGCCGGAGTTGCCGATGTCGTTGACGATCACGCCGCCGCCCGCGGCCTTCATGCGCGCGTAGTAGATCTGCGTGAGTTCCATGTAGCCCAGCACCTTGAGCTGGAAGCCGCGGCGCACGGCCGCGAAGTCGAGCGACTCGATCGGGCCCGAGGGAATGTCGCCCGCGTTGTTCACGAGGATGTCGACAGGCCCGGCCGCTTCGGCCAGCTGCACCATGGCGCCGGGCGCGGCCAGGTCCATCGAATGGATCTGCACACGCACCGAATGGGTCTTTTCGATGTCGTCCTTGGCAGCGGCCAGTGCCACGCCGTCGCGCGCGGCCAGATGGAGGTGGCAGCCTTCGGCCGCGAATGCATGGGCAGCGGCCAGGCCGATGCCCTTGGAGGCGCCGGTGACGAGCACGGTCTTGCCTTCGAGTTCGAGTTTCATGGAGTGATGTCCTGGGATGCGTTCTGTCGATGCGGGTTCAATGAGGTCGGACGGCGCGGGTCAAGCCAGCCCCGTGTCCTGTTCGGTCAGCGCGGCGACCAGGTCGACGATGTCGTCCTCGAGCAGGCTCACGTGGTCGATGGCGGCGCTGAATGCGGCCTTGGGGTCGTTGCGCGTGATGGCTTCGAGGATGGCGCCGTGCTCACCGATGGTCGCGTTCATGCGGCCGGGCTGGAAGGTGACGTAGCGGCGGTACACGCGCACGCGCTTGCGCAGCGCGCGGGTCTGGTCGGCCAGGTACTGCGTGTTCGACGCTTCGTACAGCGCGTCGTGGAAGTCCTGGTTCACGTCGTAGAAGCGCGAGTGGTCGCCGGAGGCGAGGATGCCCGTCAGGTCTTCGTGCAGGCTGTTGAGGCGCTGCTTCTGCGCCTCGGTGGCGCGGCGCGCGGCGAACTTGGCGCACAGGCCTTCCATCACGGCCATCATCTGGAACATCTCGATGAGCATCGGCAGCGAGATGCGCGCCACGCACACACCGCCCTGGCGGCTGCGCAGGTCGACCAGGCCGGTGGCGGCCAGCGCCTTGAGCGCCTCGCGCACCGGCGTGCGCGAGACCTTGAAGCGCTCCGCCAGCTCGGCCTCGTCGAGCCGCGTGCCAGGCTTCATCACGCCGCTGACGATCAGGTCTTCGAGTGTGTCCTTGAGCTCGTCGGAGAGCGTCGCGCCCTTGCCGCGCTGGCGCTCGCGCAGTGCCGAGGGCTCCGCCATGTCGGGTGGGTTGGACTCCATGTGTGTTGCCTTCTTTCTTGTGGTTGTCGTCGAGACGGATTCGGTGCCGGTTCAGAACGGCCGGTCGCCGGCCACGGTGGTGCGGTGCATGACCCGGCGGTACATGTTGTCGTCGTACGGCGTGGCGCGGTGCATGGTGCAGCGGTTGTCCCACACCAGCAGGTCGCCCGCGAGCCACTTGTGGCGGTAGCTGAATTCGGGCGAGATGGCGTGCGCGTTGAGCTCGGCGAGCAACGCGGCGCTTTCGTCTGCAGGCAAGCCGTCGATCTTCTTGACCACGTCCTCGCCCACGTAGAGCGACAGGCGCCCGGTCTCGGGGTGCGTGCGCACCAGCGGATGCACCACGTCGGGCGTGGCGGCCAGTTGCTCGGGAGTGAGCGGGTTGCGATCGGCGAAGGCCTTGCCGTAGTAGTTGGCGTAGCTGTGCGTGGCGGTCATGTGGCGGATGCGCGCCTTCATGTCGTCGTCGAGCGCTTCGTAGGCGGCGTGCATCGACGCGAAGAAGGTATCGCCTTCGACCGGCGGCACTTCCAGTGCGTAGAGCAGCGCGCCCATGGAGGGCTCGGCCTTGTACGAGAGATCGGAATGCCAGTTCCAGCCCTCTTTGTGGTTGCCGATGGGCTTGCCGTTCTCCGACACGTTCGACAGCACGTACACCTCCGGGTGCTCCTTCTTCAGGAACTGCGTGAGCACATGGCCCAGCAGCGACCCGAAGCGGCGCGAGAACGCCACGTGCTGCGATTCGTTGATGCTCTGGCCGCGAAACAGCAGCAGCGAACGCTGGTTGAGCGCATCGCGCAGCACCGCGAAGTCGTCGTCGCTCACCGGCTCGCGCAGGTCGATGCCTTTGACTTCGGTGCCGATGAAGGAGGTGAGATTCTCGAGTTGCATGGTTGAAAGATGTCTCAGAAGGTGCGGTGGATGTGGTGTCAGAGCCGGTAGTCGGGTTGGGTGCGTTCCAGCATGCGCAGGAAGGCCGGCCATTCGCGCGTGCCGGGCGGCCGGATGTCGCCGGCGAACTCGGTGAACTGGCGCGCGGCCAGCGCGCTCACTTCGGGCTGCGGATAGACCAGCGACTCACCGGGCGCAAGGCCGCCCTGTGCGAGCAGTTGCACCTTGGCCGCCTTCTCGAAGTAGTACATGAGGATGAACGCCTCGGGGATCGTCCGGCCCACGGTCAGGATGCCGTGGTTGCGCAGCACCAGGGTGTTGTGCGCACCCAGGTCGCGCACCAGCCGCTCGCGCTCGCCGGTTTCCAGCGCCACGCCCTCGTAGTCATGAAAGGCCGTGTGGCCCTGGTAGCGCATCGCGAACTGGCTCAGCGGCGCGAGGCCGTTCGGCATCGCGGCAATGGCGGTGCCGGCATCGGAATGCGTGTGCAGCACGCACAGCGCGTCGGGCCGGCCTGCATGGATGGCGCTGTGGATCACGAAGCCGGCCTGGTTGACCTCGGCGTCGCTGTACTCGGGCGTGCTGTCGACCTTGCGGCCGTCAAGGTCGATCTTCACCAGCGACGAAGCCGTCACCTCCGAGAACAGCAGCCCGTAGGGGTTGATGAGGAAGTGGTGCTCCGGCCCCGGCACACGTGCCGAGATGTGGTTGTAGATCAGGTCGTCCATGCCGAAGTGCGCCACCAGCCGGTAGCAGGCGGCGAGCTGCACGCGCAGTTCGGCTTCGGTGTCGGGGTAGGCCGCGGGGTTGGATGTCATCAGCGCCACCACACCAGTTTCTGGTCGACCCACACGAGCACACCGTAGAAAACCATGCTCGCCACCGAGGCGACCAGCACCGCCGCCCACACGCTCAGCAGGTCGACCTGCTGCGTCGATTCGTAGATCATCCGGCCGAGCCCGGCGTAGGCGCCGAGCATCTCGCCGACGATCGCCACGATCATGCTGCGCGGCACGCCGATGCGCAGCGCCGTGACCACCGAGGGCATCGCCACCGGCAGCCGCAGGCGCCACACGATCTTCAGCGGCCCCGCGCCGAAGCTGCGCATGAGGTTCACCGCCGACAGGTCGGCCTGCTTCAGGCCGTGCAGCGCGTTCACGAGCATGGTGAAGCCGACGGCGAGCGCCACCAGCGCCACTTTCGACGCCGCGCCCAGGCCGAACCAGATCAGGAAGAGCGGCGCGTAGGCCACCGTCGGCACGGCATTCACCGCCACCGCCAGCGGCATCACCAGGCGCTCCAGCGGCGGCGCGAGCAGCAGCAGCACCGCCAGCAGCAGGCCGAGCAGGTTGCCCAGCGCATAGCCACCCAGCGCCTCGCCCAGCGTGGCCATCAGCGCCACCGAAAGACGCCCGGTGTCGCCGTAGGCATGGCCCACGATCGAATGCAGGCTCGGCAGCACGAAGGGCGGAATCTTGAAGAGCGCGATCGCGCCTTCCCACACCACGAGCAGCACCACGACGCTCAGCAGCACCGGCACGACGCGCTGCATCATCAGCTTTCGCTGCGCCACCATACGAGCCTCCTTTCCACGAAAGTGAGCGCCCCGTAGAGCAGCGCACCCATCAGCCCGCAGGCGAACATCACGACCCAGAGGCGTACCACGAGGTCGGCGTTCATGGCCTCCATCAGCATCACGCCGAGGCCCACCGTCTCGCCGAACCATTCGCCCACCACCGAGCCGATCAGGCTCAGCCCGATAGCGACGCGCAGGCCCACCATGATCTGCGGCAGCGCCGAAGGCACCGCCAGCTTGAAGAACATCACCAACCCGCTCGCGCCGAAGCTCTTCATCAGCGCCACGCGCTGCGGGTCGCAGGACTTGAGGCCGCGCAGGGTGTTCACCGTCACCGGAAAGAAGGTGAGGAAGAAGGCCGTCATGACCTTGGCCAGCAGCGAGTTGCCGAACCAGATGACGATGAGCGCGCCGAAGGCCACCACCGGCACCGTCTGCGACACCACGAAAAGCGGGAACACGGAGCGCTCCATCCAGCGCGAGTAGGTGAAGACGGTGCCGCAGGCGCAGCCGAAGAGCGCGCCCAGCGCGAAGCCGAGCACCGTTTCGAGCAGCGTGCGGCCGAAGCTGCGCAGCAGTTGCGGCCACACCGACCACGCATCCAGCGCGATGGCGCTGAGTGCCGGCAGGTAGCGCGGCGACGGCGCGAAGGCGTGCACGGACGCCTCCCACACCAGCGCGAGGCCGACGAAGGCCAGCACCGTCGTGGCGAGCGCACGCTGCGATGACGCCGTCACGAGGCGGTGCCCTCCTGCGCGAAGGTCTTCTGGCTCTCTTCCTCGATCTCGGCCAGTAGCCGCTGCTTGATGGCGATGAATTCGGGCGACAGCACGATCGACGGGTCGCGCGGACGCGGCAGGTCGATCACCGTCTCGCTCTTGACCGTGCCGGGGCGTGCGGTCATCACCAGCACCTTGTCGCCCAGCACGATGGCTTCGTCGATGTCGTGGGTGATGAAGAGCACGGTGCGGCGGTGGCGCGCCCAGAGCTCGAGCAGCCAGTGCTGCATGCGCGTGCGCGTCAGCGCGTCGAGCGCGCCGAAGGGTTCGTCGAGCAGCAGCAGATCGCGCTCGAACAGAAAGGTGCGCATCAGCGCCACCCGCTGGCGCATGCCGCCGGAGAGCTGGTGCGGGTA
>CALRYR010000297.1:0-5866 GCA_943372425.1 Variovorax sp. YR752
CTGGTGGTCGGCCTTGCGCATCTCGACGTCGCCATTGAAGCTCTTGAACTTCATGCCTTCCATCGCCGCGGCCACCTTCAGTGGTTCGGTCGACTTGGTGCGCACGAAAGCTTCGCTGAGCATCGCGTACACGGTGTAGATGTCGGTCGTGTACAGGTCGTCGTTGAACTTCTTCTTGTACTCGGCCATCAGCGGCACCATCACCCCCGGGGCGTTGTAGTGGCTGTAACCCACCTGGTAGACCTTGCCGTCCGACGCGGCGCCCATGGCCGTCGGCGTGCCGGTGGTCACCGCATAGTAGGTGTAGAACTTGACGTTCAGCCCCGAGTCGTTCGACGCCTTGATGAGCAGCGCAAGGTCGGAACCCCAGTTGCCGGTGATCACCGTGTCGGCGCCCGACTGCTTGATCTTCGCGATGTAGGGGGCGAAGTCGCGCACCTGGGCCAGCGGGTGCAGGTCGTCGCCGACGATCTCCACGTCGGGCCGCTTGACCTTGAGGTTTTCCTTCGCGAACCGCGAGACCTGCTGGCCGTGCGAGTAGTTCTGATTGATCAGGTACACCTTCTTGATGTCGGGCTGCTCCTTCATGAAGGTGGTGAGCGCCTCCATCTTCATCGAGGTGTCGGCGTCGAGCCGGAAGTGCCAGTAGCTGCACTTGCTGTTCGTCAGATCAGGGTCGACCGCCGCGTAGTTGATGTAGAGCACTTCCTTGCCCGGGTTGCGGGCGTTGTGCTTCTCGAGCGCATCGATGATGGCCAGCGCCGGGCCGGAGCCGTTGCCCTGCACCACATAGCGTGCGCCCTGGTCCATGGCCGAGCGCAGGGCGCTGGTGGTTTCCTGCGGGCTCAGTTTGTTGTCGATGCCGATGATCTCGAACTTCACGCCGGCGGCGTTCTTCTTGTTGAACTCCTCCGCCAGGAACTGGAAGGTCTTGAGCTGGTTCGTGCCCACCGCGGCCATGAGGCCCGACAGCGGATCGAGCCAGGCGATCTTGACGGTTTCGCCCTTTTGCGCCCAGGCGCCGACCGCATTGGCGGCGAGAAGCGAGGCGACGAGAAACTTCACTGGAAATCGCATGGTGTGTCTCCTGTATCGGTGGTCCGAACGCGATCGAGATTACAAGCGTTTACGGGCCCGCCCCTCAGGGATTGCCCGCAACGCACGGCCGGCAAGCGCGATTTCTATCGCACGCGCGACACGCTTTCACCGGCGACGCTACCGCTCGGTAGCAAGGCGCTCGTGCAACTCAGGGCCGCTTCATCTGGCACGACGTCGGCGTGCTGGCCACGTAGGGCTCGAAGTACTTCACCGGCGCCAGCGTGTAGCCGGTGTTCTCGCCGTCGTACGGGTACTTGGAACTCTTCTTTTCCCAGCGCGTGATGAACAGGCCCTGCTGCAACTGGTGGTCGGCCTTGCGCATCTCGACCTCGCCGTTGAAGCTCTTGATCTTCATGCCCTCGAGCGCCGCGGCGACCTTCACCGGGTCGGTCGACTTGGTCTGCGCGAAGGCGTTGTCGAGCAGCGCGAAGGCGTGATAAATCGACGCCTGCGTCAGGTCGTCGTTCATCTTTTTCTTGTAGCCGTCGATGCTCTTCTGGATCTCGCCGCCCATGTTGTAGTGGCCGTAGCCGATCGCATACACCTTGCCGTCGGAGGCACTGCCCATCGCGGTGGGCGCGCCCGCGCCGTAGGCGTAGTACGTGAGGAAGCGCACGTCGAGCCCGGCGTCGTTGGCCGCCTTCAGCAGCAGCGACAGGTCCGAGCCCCAGTTGCCGGTGATCACCGTGTCGGCGCCCGATTGCTTGATCTTCGCGATGTAGGGCGAAAAGTCGCGCACC
This sequence comes from Variovorax sp. YR752, assembly GCA_943372425.1. Taxonomy (GTDB): domain Bacteria; phylum Pseudomonadota; class Gammaproteobacteria; order Burkholderiales; family Burkholderiaceae_C; genus Variovorax. The sequence goes on from CALRYR010000297.1 coordinate 1,839, forward strand.
TGGGCCAGCGGATGCAGGTCGTCGCCGACGATCTGGATGTCGGGGCGCTTGGCCTTGAGGTCTTCCTTGGCGTACTTCGACACCTGAACGCCGTGCGCATAGTTCTGGCCGAGGATGTAGACCTTCTTGATCTCCGGACGGTCCTTCATGAAGGTCGTGAGCGCCTCCATCTTCATCGAGGTGTCGGCGTCGAGCCGGAAGTGCCAGTAGCTGCACTTGCTGTTGGTCAGGTCGGGGTCGACCGCCGCATAGTTCATGTACAGCATCTCCTTGCCCGGATTGCGCGCATTGTTCTTCTCGATGGCGTCGATGATGGCCAGCGCCGGGCCAGAACCGTTGCCCTGCAGGACGTAGCGGGCGCCTTGGTCCTGCGCCGAGCGCAGCGCGCTCGTGGTTTCCTGCGGGCTCAGCTTGTTGTCGATGCCGATGACCTCGAACTTCACGCCCGAGAGGTTCTTGCGGTTGAACTCCTCGGCGAAGAACTGCGTGGTCTTGAGCTGGTTGGTGCCCACCGCGGCCATGAGGCCCGACAGCGGGTCGAGCCAGGCGATCTTGACGGTTTCGCCTTTTTGCGCCCAAGCGCCTGCCGCACTGGCGGCGATGAGCGAGGCAACGAAAAACTTCACTGGGAATCGCATGTCATGTCTCCTGGGATCGGTGTGTGTCGAGCGCGACCGAGCGTACAAGTCTTCGGCCGCGACACCCTCAGGGAATGCCCGCGCACTCACGCGGCGCCGCCGCCCCGGCGCCTTTTTCTGTCACCTGCGCGGCAGGGCCTGCCTACCGCGCGGTAGCACCGTTCAAAGGCCGGGCAGCCGGTAGTCCTTGAACTGCTCGCGCAGCCGGGTCTTCAGGATCTTGCCGGTCGCGCCGAGCGGAATCGCCTCGACGAAGAGCACGTCGTCGGGGATCTGCCACTTGGCCGTCTTGCCTTCGTAGAACTTCAGCAGTTCGTCGCGTGTGACCTCGGCGCCGGGCCGCTTGACGACCGCCACCACCGGCCGCTCGTCCCATTTCGGGTGCGCCACGCCGATGCAGGCGGCCATCAGCACCGCCGGGTGCGCGACCGCAATGTTCTCGATGTCGATGGAGCTGATCCATTCGCCGCCAGACTTGATCACGTCCTTGCTGCGGTCGGTGATCTGCAGGAAGCCGTCGGCATCGATGGTCGCGACGTCGCCGGTCGGGAACCAGCCGTGGCCCTGTTCGTCGGGCACCAGCGGGTCGCCGCCCTCGCCCTTGAAGTATTCCTTGACGATCCACGGGCCCTTGACCAGCAGGTCGCCGTAAGCCTTGCCGTCCCAGGGCAGCTCTTCGCCGTTGCCGTCGACGATCTTCATGTCAACGCCGAAGATGGCGCGCCCCTGCTTCTGGCGGATCGCGTCCTGCGCGTCGGCCGGCATTGTCAGGTGCTTGTTCTTCAGGGTGCACAGCGTGCCGAGCGGGCTCATCTCGGTCATGCCCCAGGCATGGAGCACGTCGACGCCGTAATCCTGCTGGAAGGCATGGATCATCGCCGGCGGGCAGGCCGAGCCGCCGATCACCGTGCGCTTGAGCGTCGAGAAGCGCAGGCCGCCGGGCTTCATGTGGGTCAGCAGCATCTGCCAGACGGTCGGCACGCCGGCGGCGAAGGTCACGCCCTCGGCCTCGATCAGCTCGTACACCGACTTGCCATCGAGCGCCGGGCCGGGGAAGACGACCTTGCAGCCGGTCAGCGCAGCCGAGTATGGAATGCCCCAGGCGTTGACGTGGAACATGGGCACGACCGGCAGCACCGAATCGCGCGCCGAGATGCCCATCACGTCGGGCAGCGCGGCGGCGTACGCATGCAGCAGCGTCGAACGGTGGCTGTAGAGCGCGGCCTTCGGGTTGCCGGTGGTGCCGCTCGTGTAGCACATGCTCGACGCGGAGTTCTCGTCGAAGCGCGGCCAGGCGTAGTCGGTGGACCGGCTCCCCATCCAGGCCTCGTAGCTCAGGAGGCCGGGGATGCCGCTGTCGGCCGGCAGCTTGTCGGCGTCGCACAGTGCGATCCAGCGCTTGATGGTGGGGCAGCGCGCATGCACCGCCTGCACCAGCGGCAGGAAGTTCAGGTCGAAGCACAGGATCTGGTCTTCGGCATGGTTGGCGATCCAGGCGATCTGGTCGGGGTGCAGGCGCGGGTTGATCGTGTGCAGCACCCGGCCCGAGCCCGAGACGCCGTAATACAGCTCGAGGTGGCGGTAGCCGTTCCACGCCAGCGTGGCGACACGATCGCTGAAGAGCAGGTCCTCGCCTTCCAGCGCGTTGGCCACCTGCCGCGCGCGGCGCGCCACGTCGGCCCAGGTGTAGCGGTGGATGTCGCCTTCGACCCGCCGCGACACGATCTCGCCATCGCCATGGTGACGCTCGGCGAACTCGATCAGGGACGAGATCAGTAGCGGTTGGTCTTGCATCAAACCCAGCATCGGTACGGCTCCTTCAATCACTGTGCGCAAAAAGATGGGCGAGTATTGCGCACCGCAGCATGCGCCCGATGGGGGAATGCCCGTAGCGCTGTCGCGCCCGCGGCAGATACCGCCCATGGCCTTCCGGGAACGGGGTTTCGGGGCCTGCGGGACAATCGCGGCATGAACCTGCTCGCCGAAGACAGCCTCACTGCCACCTCTTCCGGCCTGCGCTGGACCGAGGGTTTCCAGGGCCTGGGGCCGGCTTTCTTCACCGCCCTGCAACCGACGCCGCTGCCAGCGCCGTATTGGGTCGGCCGCAGCGACGACGTGGCGAAGCAACTGGGCCTCGATGCCGAATGGCTGGCGTCCGACGAGGCGCTGAACGTGTTCACCGGCAATGCGCTCCTGCCGGGCATGTCGCCGCTCGCCAGCGTCTACAGCGGGCACCAATTTGGCGTGTGGGCCGGGCAACTCGGTGACGGGCGGGCGATCTTCCTCGGGGAAACCGACCGCGGGCTCGAGGTGCAACTGAAAGGCGCCGGGCGCACGCCCTACTCGCGTGGCGGCGACGGGCGCGCCGTGCTGCGCTCGAGCATCCGCGAATTCCTTTGCAGCGAGGCGATGCACGGTCTGGGGATCCCGACCACGCGCGCTCTGGCCGTGACCGGCTCCGACCAGCCCGTGCGCCGCGAGGAGATCGAGACCGCTGCCGTCGTGACCCGGGTGGCACCCAGCTTCATCCGCTTCGGCCATTTCGAGCACTTCGCCGCCAACGACCGCATCGGCGAACTCCGGCAACTGGCCGACTACGTCATCGACCGCTATTACCCGGCTTGCCGACAGACCGAGCGCTTCGGCGGCAATGCCTACGCCGCCTTCCTGGAGGCCGTGAGCGAGCGCACCGCGGCGCTGCTCGCGCGATGGCAGGCGGTGGGCTTCTGCCACGGGGTGATGAACACCGACAACATGAGCATCCTGGGGCTCACCATCGACTACGGACCCTTCCAGTTCCTCGACGGCTTCGACCCGGCGCACATCTGCAATCACAGCGACACCAGCGGCCGCTATGCCTTCAACCAGCAGCCGAACGTCGCCTACTGGAACCTCTTCTGCCTGGCTCAGGCGCTGCTGCCGCTGATCGGCGAGCAGGACATCGCCATCGCCGCGCTCGAGTCGTACAAGACAGCATTTCCGCGCGAATTCGACCAGCGCATGGCGCGCAAGCTCGGCCTGCCGGCCGGCGATGCACTCGACCGCGGCCTTCTCGACGGCGTGCTGCGGTTGCTGGCCGCCGAGCGCACCGACTGGACGATCTTCTGGCGTCGCCTGTCCGACGCCGTGGGCAGCGGCGACTTCGCGCCGGTGCGCGACCTGTTCATCGACCCTGCCGGCATCGACGCCTGGCTGCCGCTGTACGACGCGCAGCGCAGCGCGACGCCCGCTGCCGAATGCGCCGCTACGATGCGTGCGGCCAACCCCAAGTACGTGCTGCGGAACCACCTGGGCCAGCAGGCGATCGAAGCGGCCCAGCAGAAGGACTTCTCCGGCGTCGCGACCTTGCTGACGCTGCTCGCATCCCCATCTGAAGAACACGCCGGCTTC
>CALRYR010000298.1:0-5829 GCA_943372425.1 Variovorax sp. YR752
GGGCGACCGCTACCAGATCTTCTGCGGCGTCGACGACCTGGCCTACGAAGCGATGGCGCTCGGCGCCGACGGCCTGCTGGCCGGCGTGGGCTGCGCGTTCCCGCGCGAAACCGTGGCGTTGTACGACCTGATGAAGGCCGGCCAGTTCGCCGAGGCACTGAAGCTCTACCAGTGGATGACGCCGATGCTGCACCTGGACGTGTCGACCAAGCTGGTGCAGAACCTGAAACTCATCGACCTGCTGGTGGGCGTGGGCAGCGAGCACATGCGCCGCCCCCGCCTCCCGTTGATCGGCGAGGAGCGCGCCTTCATCGAAGGCGTGGTCAAGAAAGCCCTGGCCACGCGGCCCGCGCAGTACCAGTCGGTCGCCTGAGCCCACGCCGAGTCACCCCGCACCAGGCCCACACAACATGCAAGAACAAGCCAACGGACCGGCGGGCGTCACCCGCTGGGTGCTCGACGCGTCGGACGGCGTGCTGCGCTGCGAACGCCACCTGCTCACCGGCCTGATGGGCCTGCTCATCGTGCTGGTCATGTTGAACGTGGTGACACGCTACGGCGGCATTCCGCTCTACTGGGTCGACGAGGCCTCGGTCTACTGCGTGGTCTGGCTGACCTTCATCGGCGCCTCCGCCATGACGCGGCTGCGGCTCGATTTCGCGGTCACCTTGCTGACCGACAAGCTCGGCGCCAAGGCCGTGCGCATCGCCAAGGCGGCAGCTTCGGGTGGCGTGCTGGTGCTCGGGCTCGCATTGCTCGCGATGTGCTGGATCTACATGGATCCGGTGGGCCTCGCGCGCTACGGCTTCGATGCGAAGGAATTCGCCGCGGAGTCCTTCAACTTCCTCTACACCGAGCGCACGCAGACGCTGAATTGGCCGGTCTGGGCCATCCAGCTGATCCTGCCGATCTTCTCGGTGACGCTGAGCGTGCATGCGCTGTCGAACCTGATCGAAGACCTCGGCCTGCAGCCCAAGCGCAGCCATGCCGGCTTCAACATCGCCAACGCGGACGCGGTGAACTGACATGCTGACCACCGGATTCTTCCTCCTCATCATGCTGGTCGGCGTGCCGATCGGCGCCTGCCTGTGCCTGTCGGGCATCGTCTTCATCCTGAACTCGGGCGACACGGTGCTGTTCCAGTCCTTCCCGACGCAGATGTTCGGCGGGGTCGACAGCTACAGCCTCATCGCGATCCCGCTGTTCATCCTGATCGGCGAGATCATGAACGGCGGCGGCATCACCAAGCGGCTGGTCGACCTCGCGCTGGCCTTCATCGGTTCGGTCAAGGGCGGCCTCGCCTACGTGAACATCCTGGCGAACATGCTGGTGTCGTCGATCATCGGCTCGGCCACGGCGCAGGTCGCGATCATGAGCCAGATCATGGTGCCGGAGATGGAGAAGCAGGGTTACGACAAGACCTTCGCCGCCGGCCTCACGGTGTATGGCGGCATGCTCGGCCCGATCATCCCGCCCTCGGTGATGTTCGTGGTCTACAGCGTGCTCGCGCAGGTGGCGGTGGGCGACATGCTCATCGCCGGGATCATCCCCGGCGTGATCCTCACGGTGCTGTTCTTCATCGTGATCGCCTGCATGGGCTTCATCTACAACTACCCGCGCACCGAGAAGCGCACGCTCCGTCAGCGCGCACACACCGTGCTCACTTCGTGCCCGACGCTGCTGATCCCGATCGTGATCGTCGGCTCCATCCTCGGCGGCTTCGCCAACCCGACCGAAGCGGCGGCCGTCGGCGCCGTGGCCGCGGTGCTGGTCGGCCGCTACGTGACGAAGGAATTCCGCTACGGGATGGTTCCGCAGATCCTGCTCAAGTCGGCCATCTATTCAGCCGTGGTGCTGTTCCTGGTCGCGGCGGCCGCGGTGTTCTCGTGGCTGCTGATCTACGGCAAGGTGCCGCAGGCCACGGCCGCGTGGATCCAGACGGTGGCGAAAGACCCGGTCACCTTCCTGCTGCTGACCAACGTGATCCTGCTGGTGATCGGCACCGTGATCGACGGCATCCCGGGCCTGATCATGACGGTGCCCATCCTGCTGCCCATCGCCACCGACATCTACGGCATCGACCCGCGCCACTTCGGCGTGGTGGTGGTGATCAACCTGGTGCTCGGTCTCATGACGCCGCCCGTGGGGCTGAGCTTCTTCGTGGCCTCGGCCGTCACCGGGGCCAAGCCCGGAAAGATGTTCATCGTCACGCTGCCCTTCTTCGTCATCTGCTGCGTGGCGCTGGTGATCCTGTCGCTGTTCCCGAGCCTGTCGCTCGCCCTCTTGAAGTAGTTCTTCGCGCCCTTCCTTTCCACCTCAACCGGAGCTTCGCATGTCCCTCTCACGTCGCCAGTTCGTCCAGGCCGCCGCCGGCACCGCCGCCGCCTCGTCCGCCCTCTCCGCCACCCTTTTTGCTCCGATGGTCCGCGCTGCGGCGGCCAAGGAATTCCGACTCGGCCTGATCACCCCGGCCGGCCACTCGTGGAACCGTGCCGCCGTGGCCTTCGGCGAGTCGCTCAAGAAGGCGACCGACGGCCGCCTGAGCGCCACCGTGTTCCATTCGGGCCAGCTCGGCAACGAGTCGGCCATGATGCAGCAGCTGCAGTCGGGCGCCCTCGACATGGGCTGGATCCAGGCGGCCGAGCTGGGTTCGCGCGTCTCCAGCGTGGCCGCCATCAATGCGCCCTACCTGGTGCGCTCGACCACCAACGTCGCGTCGCTGGTGCGCACGCCTGCCGCGCTGAAGCTGCTCGACGTGCTGCCGCGCGAGACCGGCACCATCGGCCTGGGCTGGGGCATCACCGGCATGCGCGTGGTGTTCGCCACCAAGGACATCTCGACGCCGACCGACCTCAAGGGCATGAAGCTGCGCATCAACCCGACGCCGGTGTACCGCGACTTCTATCAGATGCTCGGCGCCGCACCGACGCCGATCCCGACGCCGGCCGTGTTCGACGCGATGTCGAACGGCCAGGTCGACGGCCTCGAAGCCGACATCGAGTTCTCGTGGAACGCGCGCTTCGACAAGGTGGCGAAGGTCATGCTGCCGATGAACGCGCTCTTCATGCCCTTCGCGCCGCTGGTGTCGGGCCGCATCTGGCAGACGCTGGACGCCAAGGACAAGACGCTGATCACCGACCTGGTGAAGCAGTCGCTCGACGCGCAGATCAAGGACATCGTGACGACGGAGCTCGGCCTGATCGACAAGTTCAAGGCCACCAACCTGGTGATCAAGAACGACACGGCCTTCAACCCCGCGCCGCTGATTGCCGAGTTCGACAAGATCTGGCTGCCCAAGGCGCCGGCCATCGCCGAGTTGCGCAAGATCGGCGCCACGCTCTGAGCCCCGCCGCCGCGGGCGCGCCCTCCCGTCGGCGATGGGAGAATGCGCCCGCCCTGGTGCCCTTTCGCGAAACCCATTCCACGATGCCTGCTGCAGTTACGTCTTCCCTGGGTGGTGCGCCCCGGCGCCGCGCCGCCGACATGGCCTACGACGCGATCGAGACGCTCATCGCCACCCTGCAGCTCGAGCCCGGCAGCCCGGTGGTCGAGGCCGAGATCGCCGAGCGCACCGGCCTCGGCCGCACCCCCGTGCGCGAGGCGCTGCTGCGCATGACCTCCGTCGGCCTGATCGACCAGCAGCCGCGGCGCGGCCTGTTGGTGTCGAGCATCGACCTGGCCGACCACCTCGACGTGGTCCAGACACGGCGCGTGCTCGAAACGCTCATCGCGTCCTGCTCGGCGCGGCGCGCCACGGCGGTGGAGCGCAAGGACATCGTGCGTTGCGCCGAAAAGATGGTGAAGGCCGCCGCACGCGGCCACCTCGACGACTACATGGCGGCCGACCACGAGCTCGACCGCGTCAACCATCGGGCCAGCCGCAACCAGTCGGCGGTGATGGGCGTGTCGCCGCTCATCGTGCAGTGCCGCCGCTTCTGGTACGCCTACCAGCACGAGGGCGACATCGTCGAAGCCGCCGACGCCCACATGGAACTGGCGCAGGGCATCGCCACTGGCGACGAGGCCGCGGCCGTGGCCGGTGCCAATCGGCTGCTCGACTACCTGGAGCGTTTCGCGCGACGGGTCATCGACAACTGACGAACGTCCCGCTGGCCGCCGTGACTTACGGCACTTCCCCGGCCGGCGTCCTTCGCTACCATCGAACGCCGATGGCTTCCGATCCGACCCCGCAGCACCCCGAGCGCGCGCCCGATGGCGACGCGCCCACACTTCTGCCGCCCCGCGGCATCCTCGTGGTGGACGACCACGACCTGGTGCGCCTGGGCGTGCGTGCACTGGTGCAATCCCAGGCCGGTACCGGCGTCTCTGCCGTCGACGTGTTCGAGGCCGCCACGCTGGCCAGCGCCTTGGCGCTCTATGCACAGGTGCAGCCATCCATCGGCCTGGTGCTGCTCGACCTGGCGCTGCCCGACACCGAAGGCTTCAGTGGACTGATCGCCTTCCATGCGCGCTTTCCGCAGGCACGCATCGTCGTGCTCTCGGGCGCGGTCGACAGCGCCACGGCCGACGGCGCACTGGCGCATGGCGCCCTCGCCTTTCTCCCCAAGTCCGCCGACCTGCGCGAGGTCGTGAGCTTCATCCGGGCCTGCGGCCTGCTGGACGTCGACGAGGCGGCTCAGATCGCGCCCAGGCTTGCAGGCGTGGTGGCCTCGCGCGTCGCGTGCTCGTCGGAGCCGCTCACGCCGCGCCAGGCACAAGTGCTGCAGTGGGTGCTCGAAGGCAAGGCCAACAAGGAAATTGCTCAACTCGCCCATCTGAGCGAAGGCACGGTCAAGAACCATGTCTCGACTCTGCTGCTGCTGTTCGGCATGCGCTCGCGGGCGCAGCTGATCAGCCAGCTGCGCTGAGTCGCGCCGCATGGGACGGCCGGCGCGTCGCGCATCGAGCGCATCAGACAACGCGAACGCGATCACGCTCGACCAGCGGGTGCTGCGGGAGCACCTCGCCTCCGTCTACTTCATCTACAACGGCACCCTGATCGCACGGCTGGGCTTCGTCGGTGTGCTCGGGACCTTCCTGTACTGGCAACTGCGCACGCCGGCCGTCATCGTCTTCGTCGCGGCACACCTGTCGCTCTACATGATCCTGAGCCTCCAGCCGCGCTGGACGCCGGCGGCGCCGGTGGCCGACAGCCCGCGCTGGGTGCGCCGGTTGACCATCACCGTGGGGCTTCTGGGCATTGCCGACGCTTTCGCCCCCTGGCTTTTCGTGCCCGCGGGCAACCTGGCGGTGACCGCCGTGCTGATGGTCGTGATGCTGGGCAACTGCGCCCGTGCAGTGCAGTCGCTGCGGCCGATCAAGGCGGCGATGTACGCCCACACCGTGCCGATGGTGGGCAGTCTCATTGCAGCGCTGGTGGCGCGCGGCGACGGGTGGCATCTGTTTCTGGCGACCTTCGTCGCGATCAACCTCGCGCTGACGCTGCGGGTCGGCGCGCAGGAGCATCGCCAGCTCACCGACGCCCTTCTGCTGCGCTTCGAGAACGAGGCATTGGCCGAGCGATTGCGCGAGCAGGTTGCGGCCACCGAACACGCCAGCGCCGAGAAGACACGCTTCCTGGCGACCGCCAGCCATGACCTGCGCCAGCCGCTGCACGCCATCGCACTGTTCGGCGCGGCGCTGGAAACCTCGCTGCGCGACCGCGACGAAGGCCGCAATGCCGCGCGGCTGATGCACGCGGTGAACGCGCTCGGCGCCTCGCTCGACACCATGCTCGACGTGTCGCGGCTCGACGCCGGCGTGGTGACCGTGAGCCCGCAGCCGCTGCAGCTCGATGCGGTCCTGCTGTCGCTCAACCACGTGTTCTCG
>CALRYR010000299.1:0-5800 GCA_943372425.1 Variovorax sp. YR752
GCGTGATCCTCACCAACCTGCACGTGGTCGCGGGCTCGGAAAAGATCAAGGTCACCTTCTCCGACGGCCTGGAGGCGGAGGCCACCATCACCGGCGTGCAGCCCGAGAACGACCTCGCCGTGCTGCAGGCGAAGAAGATTCCCGACGACCTGATCGCCGCGACCATGACGTCGACCGCCGACCTGCAGTCGGGCGACCAGGTCGCCGCGGTCGGCTTCCCCTTTGGCATTGGCCCCTCGGTGTCGGCGGGTGTCGTGTCCGGCCTCAAGCGCTCATTCCGTTCGCCGGAAGGCAAGCAGGAACTCGGCAACCTGATCCAGTTCGACGCGGCAGCGAACCCCGGCAATTCGGGCGGCCCGCTGGTCAACATGAACGGCGAGGTGCTAGGCATCGTGACCGCCATCCTCAACCCCACGCAGCAGCGCACCTTCATCGGCATCGGCTTCGCCGTGCCGATCGAGAACGCGGCTTCGGCATTGGGCTCGCCACCGTTCTGAACCGCCCACCCGGCCATCCACCGCCCTTCATCCTCCTTCACGAAAGCACGCGCATGAGCTTCGAGACACCACCGACGAATTCACCCGCCACGGCCGAGCTGATGGAGCAGATCCTCTACGAGGTGAAGCGCGTCGTGGTCGGGCAGGACCGCTTCCTCGAACGCGTGATGGTCGCCATGCTGGCCGGCGGCCACCTGCTGGTCGAAGGCGTGCCGGGCCTCGCGAAGACGCTCACCATCAAGACGCTGGCCGACACGGTGAGCGGCCAGTTCAAGCGCATCCAGTTCACGCCCGACCTGGTGCCGGCCGACCTGGTGGGCACGCGCATCTACAACCAGAAGACGGGCGACTTCTCCACCTCGCTCGGGCCCGTGTTCGCCAACCTGCTGCTGGCCGACGAAATCAACCGCGCGCCGGCCAAGGTGCAGAGCGCGCTGCTGGAGGTGATGCAGGAGCGCCAGGTGACCATCGCCGGCGAGACGCACAAGGTGCCGCGCCCTTTTCTCGTGATGGCCACGCAGAACCCGATCGAGACCGAAGGCACCTACCCGCTGCCCGAAGCGCAGGTCGACCGCTTCATGATGAAGGTGCTGGTCGACTACCCGACCGACGAGGAAGAGTTCGTCATCGTGCAGCGCGTGATCGGCCCGCCGGTGCAGCCGGCTGTGGTCGCCACCACCGATCAACTCGCCGCGCTGCAGGCCGAGGCGCGTCGGGTGTATGTCGACCCCTCCCTCATCCAGTACGCGGTGAAGCTGGTCTCGGCCACGCGCACGCCCGAGAAGCACGGCCTGAAGGACATGCGCCGATTCATCACCTTCGGCGCCAGCCCCCGCGCCAGCATCAACCTCACCGAAGGCGCGCGTGCGCTGGCCCTGCTGCGCGGCCGCAGCTATGCGCTGCCGGAAGACATGACCGCGCTGGTGCCCGACGTGCTGCGCCACCGCGTGACGCTGTCCTACGAGGGCCTGTCCGAGGGCCTGACGGCCGACGGGCTGATCGAAAAGATCATGCGTGCCATCCCCGCCCCTCCCAAGCCTCTCGAACATGAAAAGCTGGTGGCCTAGCAAGCGCTCCCGCGCTGCCAACGACGCACAGGCGACGGCCGTGCCGGAGACGGCCGCGGGTGCTGCCGAGCGCGTGCTGCAGCGCCTGGAATGGACCGTCATCCGCCGACTCGACGGCCTGCTGCAGGGCGACTACCGCACGCTGATGCGCGGCACCGGGCTCGACCTGGCCGACCTCCGCGAGTACCAGCACCACGACGACGTGCGCCACATTGACTGGAACGTGACCGCGCGGCTGCAGGTGCCGCATGTTCGCGTCTATACCGAAGACCGCGAGATGACCGCCTGGTTTGTGCTCGACCTGAGCCGCTCTGTGGACTTCGGCTCAGGGCTGAAGGCCAAGCGCGAGATCTCCCAGGGCTTCGTCGGCGTGCTGGCGCGGCTGCTCACGCGCCACGGCAATAGAGTCGGCGCGCTCGTCTACGGCAACGACCTCGAGGCGGTGATCCCGCCGCGCAGCGGCCGGCCGCATGTGCTGCATCTGCTGCACGCCATGGACAAGCGTGCCGTCGAAGGCAAGCCCACCAAGGGCATGACGCGGCTGTCGGACCTTCTGAAGTCCGCGGCCGTGCTGATGCCGCGGCGCTCCACCGTCTTCGTGGTGTCCGACTTCCTGACCGAGCCGGGCTGGGAGAAGCCGCTGGCCCAGCTCACGCAGCGCCACGAGGTGGTGGCGGTACGGCTCTTCGACCCGCTCGAACTCTCGCTGCCCGACCTCGGCCTGGTGCCGCTGCGCGACGCCGAGACGGGCGAGCAGCTGTGGGTCGACACGCACGACGCCGGCTTCCGCAAGCGCTTCGCGCGCATCGCCGCCGAGCGCGAGGCCACGCTGCGCGCCACGCTGGCCAAGGCCGGCGTGGACACGCTCGAACTCTCCACCGACGACGACCTGGCCGCGGCCATCCTGCGCTTCGCCGACCTGCGCAAGCGCCGGGTCCGCACGGGCGGCGCACAACATCAGTTCGGGAATGCGGTGCCCGCATGACCTCAGCGACGACGACACCCGGGAGCGCTCCATGAATTTCCTGTGGCCCCAGTTCCTCTGGTTGCTGACCGCCGTGCCCTTGCTGGTGCTGCTGTACGTGTGGCTGATGCGGCGCAAGAAGAAGCTGGCGCTGCGCTACGCCAGCCTGTCGATCGTGCGCGAGGCGATGGGTGCCGGCCAGAGCATGAAGCGGCACATCCCGCCCCTGCTCTTCCTGCTGGCGATGGTCGCGATGCTCATCGCCGCGGCGCGGCCGATGGCGGTGGTGGTGCTGCCGTCGAACCAGCAGACGATCATCCTGGCGATGGACGTGTCCGGCAGCATGCGTGCCACCGACGTGCTGCCCAACCGCCTGGTGGCGGCGCAGGAGGCCGCCAAGGCTTTCATCAAGGACCTGCCACGCACCGTGAAGGTCGGCATCGTGGCCTTCGCCGGCAGCGCACAGGTGGCGCAGCTGCCCACCGTCAACCGCGACGACCTGGTCACTGCCATCGACGCCTTCCAGCTGCAGCGCGCCACCGCCACCGGCAACGCGATCGTGGTGTCGCTCGCCACGCTGTTCCCGCAGGCCGGCATCGACATCTCCAACTTCGGCCCGCAGAGCCGTCAGCGCGGCGTGCCGATCGAGCAGGCCGGCAAGGCGCCGGCGCCCGAATTCACGCCGGTGGCGCCCGGCTCCTACACCTCGGCGGCGGTCATCATGCTGACCGACGGCCAGCGCACCACCGGCGTCGACCCGCTCGACGCCGCCAAGGTGGCGGCCGACCGCGGGGTGCGCGTGTACACGGTGGGCATCGGCACGGTCGACGGCGAAACCATCGGCTTCGAAGGCTGGTCGATGCGCGTGCGGCTCGACGAAGAGACGCTGAAGGCCGTGGCCAACAAGACCTCCGGCGAGTACTTCTACGCCGGCACCGCGGCCGACCTGAAGAAGGTGTACGACACGCTGAGTTCGCGCCTCACGGTCGAGAAGAAGGAAACCGAAATCTCCGCGCTCTTCGCCCTCGGCGCTGCGCTGCTGGCCTTCCTGTCGGCCGGCCTGTCGCTGTTCTGGTTCAACCGGATTCTTTGACGGCCTCGGTGCCGGCTCAGTCCGCCAGCCGCCCCGCCACCAGCCGCAGCACGCGGTCGCAGCGGCTCGCCAGGGTCTCGTCGTGCGTCACCATGACGAAGGCGGTGCCGTGCTGGCGGGCCAGTTCGAGCATCAGCGCGAACACGCCGTCGGCCGTGCTGCGGTCGAGGTTGCCGGTGGGCTCGTCGGCCAGCACGCAATCGGGCTGGGTCACCAGCGCACGCGCGATGGCGACGCGCTGGCGCTCGCCGCCCGACAACTCGGCCGGACGGTGCTGCAGCCGCTCGCCGAGACCGACCGCCTTGAGCATCTGCGTCGCGGCTTCGACCTGTTCTGCGGGCGGAGCGCGACGAATCTTCAGCGGCATGCCGACGTTGTCGAGCGCGCTGAATTCGGGCAGCAGGTGATGGAACTGATAGACGAAGCCGAGGTGCCGATTGCGCAGCCGGCCCTGTTCGGCCGCATCGGCGTGCGCGATGTTCTTGCCGTGCAGCTCGACGCTGCCCGCGGTCGGCGCGTCGAGCCCGCCCATCAGGTGCAGCATCGTGCTCTTGCCCGAGCCGGAGGCACCGACGATGGCCAGCGTCTCGCCGGCATGCACGTCGAGGTCGACGCCGTGCAGCACCGTCAGGTCGATGCGGCCTTCGTGGAAGCGTTTGGTCAGGCCGCGGACCTTCAGGACGACCTTGCGGCTTTCACTCATAGCGCAGCGCCTCCGCAGGATTGACGCGGCTGGCGCGCCAGCTCGGGTACAGCGTGGCGACGAAGGCCAGGGCCAGCGAGATCAGCGTGATGGGCATGATGTCCGACCGCTGCGGATCGCTCGGCATGCGGCTGATGAGGTAGATGTCCTTGGGCAGGAAGCTCGCGTGGAAGAGCCGCTCCAGCGCCGGCACGATCACGTCGATGTTGTAGGCGATGCCCAGGCCCAGCAGCAGTCCGCCGAGCGTGCCGATCACGCCGACCATGGCGCCCTGCACGACGAAGATGCCCATGATGCTTTTCGGGCTCGCGCCCAGCGTGCGCAGGATGGCGATGTCGGCGCGCTTGTCGGTCACGGTCATCACCAGCGTCGACACCAGGTTGAAGGCCGCCACCGCAACGATCAGGGTGAGGATGATGAACATCATGCGTTTCTCGACCTGCACCGCGGCGAACCAGGTCTTGTTCTGACGGGTCCAGTCGCGGATGAGGAAGGAGCCCGGCAGCGTGACCGCCAGCTCGTCGGCGACCTCGCGCGCCCGGTTGAGGTCCTTGAGCTTCAGCCGCACGCCGCTCGGGCCTTCGAGGCGGAACACGCGGGCCGCGTCCTGCTCGTGGATCATGGCCAGCGCCGAGTCGTATTCGTAGTGCCCCGAATCGAAGGTGCCGACCACGGTGAACTGCTTGAGCCGTGGCACCACGCCGGCCGGCGTCACCTGGCCGCCCGGCGCCACCAGCGTGACCTGGTCGCCGACGCGCACGAAGAGCGAGCGGGCGAGCTCGCCGCCGAGCACGATGCCGAATTCGCCGGGCACCAGCTTGTCGAGCGCGCCCTTCTGCGCGGTGCTGGCGAAGTCGGTCACCTCGGGTTCGAGCTTCGGCTCGATGCCGCGCACCAGCGCGCCCTTCATGTCCTCGCCGCGGGCGATGAGCGCCTGGGTGGTGATGAAGGGGGCCACGCCGATCACTTCCGGGTTCTTGCGCGCCGCGTCCATGATCGGGCCGATGTCCTGCAGCGCCTGGCCGTCGCGCGAGAAGATCTCGATGTGCGAGACCACGCCGAGCATGCGGTCGCGCACCTCTTTCTGGAAGCCGTTCATGACCGACAGCACGATGATCAGCGCCGCCACGCCCAGCGCGATGCCGAGCATCGAGACACCGGAGATGAAGGAGATGAAGCCGTTGCGCCGCGTCGCCCGGCCCGCACGCGTGTAGCGCCAGCCGAGTTGCAGTTCGTAGGGAAGGGGCATAGGGGCGGAATTGTGGCATCCCGCCGGGACGGGTTCGATGCACCCCGACAATAGGCCCCATGGCCCTTCCCCCCTCCCCGACACATCTGCTGATCCCCTTTGCCGGCCGCGGGTCTTCCGCTTGTTCCGCCGCGCTGGCCACCCTGCAACTCCCCAACCTCGACGCCCTGCTCACCCGCCTGGCCGTGGCGCACGACGACACGCAGGCCGACACCACCCTCACGCCG
>CALRYR010000300.1:0-5800 GCA_943372425.1 Variovorax sp. YR752
CACGGGCCACCGCGACCCAGTGGATCAGGTGGTTGGTCGAGCCGCCGGTCGCGAGCAGCGCCGCCATCGCATTGACGATGGCGCGCTCGTCGACCAGCCGGCCGATCGGCGGGCACTGGAACGCCGCCGTCGACGCCTTGCCGAGTACCGTGCGCACGGCCTCGCGCGTGAGCGCCTCGCGCATCGCGTTGCCGGGCTGAATGAATGCCGTGCCAGGCACGTGCAGGCCCATCGCCTCGAGCAGCATCTGGTTGCTGTTGGCCGTGCCGTAGAAGGTGCAGGTGCCGGGCGCGTGGTAGGCGGCCATCTCGGCCTGCATCAGGCCCTCGCGGCCAACCAGGCCCTGCGCCGCCTGCTCGCGCACCTTGGCCTTGTCACTGTTCGACAGGCCCGAGGGCATCGGCCCGGCCGGCACGAAGACGGTGGGCAGGTGACCGAAGTGCAGCGCACCGATCAGCAGGCCCGGCACGATCTTGTCGCACACGCCGAGCATCAGCGCCGCGTCGAACATGTCGTGCGTGAGCGCGACGGCCGTGCCCATCGCGATCACGTCGCGGCTGAACAGGCTGAGCTCCATGCCCGGCGTGCCCTGCGTCACGCCGTCGCACATGGCCGGCACGCCGCCGGCCACCTGCGCGGTGGCGCCCAGGCGACGTGCCTCGTGCTTGATGATGTCCGGGTAGCCCTGGAACGGCTGGTGCGCCGACAGCATGTCGTTGTAGGCCGTGACGATGCCGATGTTCGGCGCGCGCTCGGCGACGATCTTCAGCTTGTCGTTGCCCGGCACGCCGGCCACGGCGTGGGCCACGTTGGCGCAGCCCATGCGGTCGGAACCGCGGTCGCGGTGGCCGTAGGCGTCGATCTGTTCGAGGTAGGCGGCGCGGGTGGGCGCGCTGCGCTCACGGATGCGCCGGGTGACGGCTTGGACGGTGTCGTGGAGTGGCATGCTGGGCTCTGGCTGCGCCGGCTGGCTGAGGCCTTCATGGTAAACCCCGAGCCCGGCGATGCAGGCGAAGATGGCCTAAACCACCCTTCGCCCGTTGGGATGAAACTTACTTGCCGCGCACCTGCGCCACGGCCGCGTTGACCGAATCCCAGGTCTCCTACCCCACCGACTTGGCGATGCCGACGTTCACCGTGGCGAGCTTCTCGCGCATGCGGTTGGCTTCGCTGGCCGGCAATTCGTTCACCTGCATGCCCTTGCCCTTGAGTTCGGCCAGCGCCTTGGTGGCTTCTTCGCGCGTGTCCTTGCGCTCGAAGTCACGGCTCTTCACCGCGGCGTCCTGCAGCACCTTCTTCTCGGCCGGGGTCAGCGTGTCCCACCACTTCTTGCTCACCGTGACGATCCAGGGGCTGTAGACGTGGTTGGTGACGGTAAGGTACTTCTGCACTTCGTAGAACTTGCTCGACACCACGGTGTTGAACGGGTTCTCCTGGCCATCGACAGCGCGCGTCTCCAGCGCGGTGAACAGCTCGGAGAAAGGCAGTGGCACGGCGTTGGCACCGAGCGCCTTGAAGCTGTCGAGGAAGACGTTGTTCTGCATCACGCGCAGCTTGATGTCGCCCATGTCTTCGAGCTTGTTGACCGGGCGCTTGCTGTTGGTGAGGTTGCGGAAGCCGTTCTCCCAGTACACCAGGCCCACCATGCCCTTGGGCTCCAGCTTCGCCTTGACTTTCTCGCCCACGGGGCCGTCGAGCACGGCATCGGCTTCCTTCACATTGCTGAAGAGGAAGGGCGTGTCCCACACGGCCATTTCGGGGACGATGCCCACGAGCGTGGCGGTCGAGCCGACCATCATCTCCTGCGCGCCGCCGATGAGCGCCTGCTGCATCTGCGTGTCGGAGCCCAGCGATGCGTTGCCGATGCCGCGGATCTTCATCTTGCCGCCGGTGGCCTTCTCGACCTCCTGCGCGAACAGGCGCACGGCGCGGCCCTGGTTGGAGTTGTCGACCAGGCCGTAGCCGAAGCGCACGATGCGCGGCTTGAAGTCCTGGGCCTGGACGGCGCCGGCGGTGGCGAGTGCGGCCACGAGGCCTGCGAGAGCGAAACGAATGCGCATGGGAAGTCTCCTGTTGTCGAAAGGGATGGCAGAAAGAGAAGGAAAAATGGATGGGCTGGCGCGTCGGCGCTCAATGCATCCAGGCCAGCGGCGCGGTGATGAGCGACGGGAACAGCACGAACAGCACGGCCAGCAGCACGTACATGAGCAGGAAGGGCGTGGTCCCCTTGATCACGGTTTCCATGCGCAGCTTGCCGACGCCGGCCACCACGTTCTGCACGGTGCCGACGGGCGGCGTGATCAGGCCGATGCAGCCCACGAAGATGAACATGAAGCCGAAGTACACCGGGTCGATGCCGGCCTTGACGGCCAGCGGGGCGCACACGGGGCCGAAGATCAGGATGGTGGGCGTCAGGTCCATGGCGGTGCCGACCACCAGCAGGAACAGCATCATCAGCGCCATGAACACGATGGGGTTGCCCATCACGCCGGAGAAGCTGTCGGCCAACATGTTGGGCAGGTCGGCCAGCGTGATCATGTAGGCCGTGACGGTGGCGGCACCGCACAGGAACATCACCACCGCCGTGGTCTTGCCTGCGGCCAGGAACACCTCGTAGAGCCGGGCCCAGGTCATCTCGCGGTAGACGAACATCGACACGATGAGCGCATAGACCGCGGCCACCACCGCCGCCTCGGTCGGCGTGAAGATGCCGCCCTTGAGGCCGCCCAGGATGATGACCGGCATCATCATGGCCCAGAAGCTGTGCAGCAGCGCCTTCATGCGTCCGGCCCACGCCACGCGCGGCATGGCGGGCAAATGGTGCTTGCGGGCGATCCACCACCAGGCAGCGATCAGGAACGAACCCATCATCAGGCCCGGGAACACGCCGGCCAGGAACAGCTTGCTGATCGACGTGTTGGTCGTCACGCCGTAGATCACGAAGGGCATCGACGGCGGGATGATCGGCGCGATGATGCCGCCGGAGGCGAGCAGGCCTGCGCTGTAGCCGGGTGGGTACTTCTGCTCGCGCATCATCGGCAGCAGGATGGTGGCGAGCGCGGCCGTGTCTGCGATGGCCGAGCCGCTCATCGACGCCAGCAGCACCGCGGCGCCGATGGCCACGAAGCCCAGGCCGCCGGGGATGTGGCCCACGAACGCGCGGGCCAGGTCGATGATGCGGCGCGACAGGCCGCCGGCGTTCATCAGCTCGCCGGCGAGGATGAAGAAGGGCACGGCCAGCAGCGGGAAGTTGTCGAAGCCGGCCTGCAGGTTCTGCGCGAGCAGCTGCGCGTCGAAGAAGTCCAGGTGCCACATGAGCGCGACACCGGTCAGCACCAGCGCATGGGCGATCGGCATGCCGATCACCATGCCGCCGATGAGCACGATCAGGAAGATGGCGGTGACGATCATGGCGCCGCCCTCACTCGATCTCGCCGGCGTCGCCGGTGTGGGCCGGTGGCGCACCGCGCAGCAGGTCAACCACCAGCGCGACCAGCAGGCCGACCGCCAGCACCAGCGTGGCGGCAGCGCCGAGCGCCAGCGGATAGCCCAGCACGGTGCTGAAGCTTTCCATGCCGGCAATCACCTGGCCCCACGCGCCCTTGAGCAGCAGCACCATGCACAGCGCGACCAGCGCCTGGCTCACCCAAAAAAGTCCCTTGCGCGACCCGCCCTTCAGACGCGAGGTCAGCATGTCGAAGCCCAGGTGCTTGCCCTCGAAGGCCGCGACGATGGTGCCGATGGCCACCAGCCAGACGAACAGCAATCGCGAGATTTCCTCGTACGACACGATGCTGGTGGCGAACACGTAACGCAGCACGACGTTGACGAAGACGGCGATGACCATGCCGGCCAACGCCACGACCATGAAGAGTTCGGCCAGGCGGTGCAGCACCGGCTTGCGGGGCGTTGGCGTTGTGGGAGGGGGATGGCTCATGCGATGTCTCCGGGCGACGTGGCGCGCCCTGTGGTTGGATGGGGAGGCGCAGCAGCGGCCTGCGTCGGTGCGGCCCAGGCGACCACCGCGGCGACCAGGTCCGCCATGGCTTGCGTGGCGTCCAGCACCAACACGCCCGGCTCGCCCACGGGTGATTCGAGCGTGGCGAACTGGTTCGACACCAGTGCGGGCGAGAAGAAGTGGCCGGCGCGCGACTGCACGCGCGCCAGCGCTGCGTCGTAGTCGAGGGCGAGAAAGACGAAGCCCAGGTGCGGTGTGGCCTCGCGCAAACGGTCGCGGTAGCGGCGGCGCAGCGCGGAACAGGTCAGCACCCGGCCGGCGCCCACGGGCGGAGACGCCAGCAGATCGGCCAGGCGGTCCAGCCAGCCGGCGCGGTCGGCATCGGTGAGCGGTGTGCCCGCGCGCATCTTGGCGACGCTTTCGGGCGCGTGGTACGTGTCGCCCTCGTGCAGCGTCCAGCCCAAGGCGTCGGCACAGGCCGCGCCGACGCTGGACTTGCCGCAGCCGGAGACGCCCATGACCACGATGGCTTGTGGCTGGAAAGAAGGGATAGCGCTGTCCATTGAAAGTCAAAAAAAGCCCGATGCGACATCGGGCCATGGCAATTGTTGTCTTCGAGAGTTGGGGTCTACATGAGGGAAAGATCGCTGGCAGCCAGATGAACTCGCTGCGATCCGCTAGTTAACCCTCGTTGAGATAGCGCTATCCTAGAGAACAATAGGCGCTCTTCTCATCCGGATTAACCCTTGACCGACGTGACCCGACGCCCTCGCCGCTCCAGTGGCCGCATCACGCTCGACGACGTGGCGCGGGCCGCATCGGTCAGCCCGATCACCGTCTCGCGCGCCCTGCGGGGGGAACGCAGCGTCGACCCGGCGTTGACCCTGCGGGTGCGCGAAGCCGCCGAACGCCTCGGCTACGTGCCCGACCCCGCCGCGCGCGCCCTGGCGTCACAGCGCAGCAGCCAAGTCCTGGTGCTGGTCCCGATGCTGTCCAACACGTTGTTCGTCGACCTGCTGGAAGCCGTGCACCGCACGCTCTTTCCCGAGGGCTACCAGCCCTTCATCGGCGTGACCCATTACGACAGCGCCGAGGAAGAACTGCTGCTGCGCACCTACCTGCCCCATCGCCCCGCCGGCCTGTTGGTGACTGGCTTCGACCGCAGCGAAACCTCGCGCCAACTCATCGTCCGCAGTGGCGTGCCCTGCGTGCACCTGATGGAAACCAGCACCGCGCCGGGCGTGGCCTGCGTGGGTTTTTCGCAGGTGGATGCCGGCGCAGCCATCACGCGCCACCTGCTCGACCGCGGGCGCCGCCGCATCGCCTTCTGCGGCGCCCAGCTCGACCCCCGCGTGATGCAGCGCGCCGACGGCTACCGCCGCTGCCTGCGCGAAGCGGGGCTGTACGACCCGCGGCTGGAAATGCTCAGTCCCGAACGCTCATCGATTGCGCTGGGCGCCCGCCTGTTCGAGGAGATGCTGCAGCGCATGCCGGACATCGACGCCATCTTCTTCTGCAACGACGACATCGCCCAGGGCGGGCTGCTGGCGGCCAACCGCCTGCAGGTGCCGGTGCCGGGGCGCATCGCCATCGCCGGCTTCAACGACCTGGCCGGGAGCGACCAGATGGTGCCGCCGCTCACCACTGTGCGCACGCCTCGCAGCGAGGTGGGCCGGGCCGGTGCCAGCATGCTGCTGGGGCTGATGCGCGGCACGCTGCCCCAGGGCGGCTGCGTCGAACTGGACTACGAACTGGTCGTGCGCGGCAGCAGCTGACGCGCGCGGCGCCCAACAAAAAGCCCGGTCGAAACCGGGCTCATGCGAGGCGCGTGGTGGATCAGTC
>CALRYR010000301.1:0-5782 GCA_943372425.1 Variovorax sp. YR752
GCGCTTCAACGCCGCGGCCTTCGAGGCGCGCGATCTGCATCGCGAGCGCACGGCCCTGATCCCGCTGATCGAGGAGCAGGTCGAGGCGCAGCGGCTGCAATGGCAGGCGCACGGGCTGCAGGTGCAGGTCGAGGGCGAGCCGCTGTCCATCACGGTCGATCCGGCCAAGCTGGGCACGGCCCTGGCGAACCTGTTGTCGAACGCCATCCGCTTCTCCGAGCGCGGCGGCGTCATTCGCTTCGACGTGTCCGGCACCGCCGACACCGCGCGCATCGACATCGCAGACGCCGGCCCCGGCATCGCCGAGGGCGACCGCGACCGCGTCTTCGAGCCCTTCTTCCGCGGCGAGCGCCAACCGGAGCATGCGGTCAAAGGCACAGGGATCGGTCTGTCGATCGTGCAGGAGTACATTGCGGCTCATGGTGGCCACATCGTGCTGCTGCCCGACGGCCCCGGGGCACGATTCCGCATCGAGCTTCCCCGCTCCGCCTGAGTCGCCCGCCCCGTCGTCGCACCGCCGTCTCATCCCCGCCCTCGAACTCTTCGCGTCCCACGTTGTCCCGCACCATGTCTTTTTCGCCCGCCCGCTGCCCGGCCCTGGCCTCGGCGCTCGCCTTGTCGTCGCTGACGCTGCTGGGCGCCTGCACCACGCCGCCGCCCGCCCCGCGGCCCCCGCCGCCCACCGTGCCCGCGCCGGCACCACCCCCACCGCCCGTCGTGCGCGTGACCCCGGTCGAAGCCGAGCCGATCGCTCTGGCGACCCAGCCGGCGCTCGCCTTCTCGCTGCGCGGCGCCACGCCGGCCGAAGCCGTGCTCACCTACGCCGACCGCCTGCGTTCGCTCAGCGCCAATGAACTGTCGGCCGAGCTGGCGCGGCTGGGCGACCCGGGCGACGTGCCGCTGGTGCAGATGCAAGTGGCGCTGGTGCTGGCGCAGACGCGCGTGCCGGCCGACCTCGCGCGCTCGCTCGGGCTGCTGCAGCGCGTGATCTCGAACCCGACGGCCGACGCGCAGCCGCTGCAGCCGCTGGCGCGCCTGCTGGCTGCGCGCTTCCTCGAACAACGCAAGGTCGAGGACGACCGCGACCGCCAGGCCCAACAGGCCCGCGACGCGCAGCGCCGCATCGACCAGTTGAACGACCGGATCGAGGCGCTGCGTGCCATCGAACGCAGCTTCGCCCGGCCCAACGCACCCGCGCCGACCAACGGCAGCAAGCCCGCCGCGCCCTGAGCGGCGCGCGAAGGAACCCCATGAGTGAAGCACCCAGTTCTGCCAAAGCCACCGGCGCCCGGCTTCTGGTGGTCGACGACGACCCGGACATGCTGCGCCTGCTGTCGATGCGGCTGAACTCTGCCGGCTACCAGGTGACGGCCGTGACCTCGGCCGAGTCGGCGCTGACGCAACTGGAGATCGAGCACCCGCAACTGGTGCTGAGCGACGTGCGCCTGCCCGGCCGCGACGGACTTGCGCTGTTCGATGAGATCCGCAAGGACCATCCGACATTGCCGGTGATCCTGCTCACCGCGCACGGCACCATCCCCGACGCGGTCGAGGCGACGGCGCGCGGCGTCTTCACCTACCTGACCAAGCCCTACGACGCGCGCGAGCTGCTCGAGAAGATCAGCCAGGCGCTGGCCATGGGCTCGCCGGCCACCACGCCCAGCGCCGGCGGCGACGAAAGCTGGCGTTCGGAGATCGTCAGCCGCAGCAACCGCATGGCCGAGTTGCTGGCGGAGGCGCGCATGGTCGCCAAGTCCGACGCTTCGGTGCTGCTGCGCGGCGACAGCGGCGCCGGCAAGGAACTGCTGGCGCGCGCCATCCACAAGGCGAGCGCGCGCGCCGAGAAGCCGTTCGTGGCGGTGAACTGCGGGGCCATCCCCGAGGCGCTGCTCGAGTCGGAACTGTTCGGCCACATGAAGGGCGCCTTCACCGACGCCCACGCCAACCACAAGGGCCTGTTCCAGCAGGCCGACGGCGGCACGCTGCTGCTCGACGAGATCGGCGACATGCCGCCCGCCCTGCAGGTGAAGCTGCTGCGCGTGCTGCAGGAACGCGCGGTGCGGCCGGTCGGCGCCGCCCAGTCGATCGCGGTCGACGTGCGCATCGTCTCGGCCACCCACCGCGATCTCGACGCGGCGATGGAGGCGGGTCAGTTCCGCGAAGACCTGTATTACAGGCTCAACGTGGTGACGCTCACGCTGCCACCGCTGTCGGCCCGGCGCGAGGACATCCCGCTGCTGGCCAACCACTTCCTCCAGCGCCTGTCGACCAAGTACGGCAAGCGGCTCTCCGGCTTTGCGCCGGAAGCGATCAAGGCGCTGACCACGGCCTCCTGGCCGGGCAACGTGCGGCAGCTGTTCAACGTGGTCGAGCAGGTCTGTGCGCTGTCGAGCTCGCCGCTGATTCCGCTGGCGCTGGTGCAGCGGGCGTTGCGCGTGCCGAGCGTCGAGGTGCAGACCTATGCCGACGCCAAGCAGCGCTTCGAACGCGACTATCTGGTCGGCCTGCTCAAGCTCACCGACGGCAACGTGGCCGACGCCGCGCGCCTGGCCGACCGCAACCGGACCGAGTTCTACCGGCTGCTGCAGAAGCATGAATTGACCCCTGGACATTTCAAGGCCGACGGCCCGTCGTCGCCGCCCGGCGAAGCTGTCGCTGAAGAGCGACGCAAGTAAGTTGTTGATTTCATTGGGTTTGGTCAATACCACCCCCGCGGCTGTCGGGGTTCGGCGACAAAAACAGGGGTTTTCCCGCCCCTCCAGGCACTTCGCCCGGATTCTTAGGTGAAATTTTCGCCTAAGCCTTTGATTTAAAAGAACTTTTCTCCGCTGGCACGGCGATTGCCCTAGAAGAGGCATGACCGCCTCTTTCAGCCCCTCTTTCGCACTGCGCCAGCAGCGCGATGGCCTGCGTTCCACGCAGGTTCTCCTCTCACGTCCTCGTGCTGCCAGCCCCCTGGCCGCCGGGTCCGACGGATCGGGCGGGGCCTATCCCGACTGCGTCGTCAAGCGCTTTCCAGCGATTGGCGACACCCCCTCTTCCCTTCAAAAGCAACGTTGGTGAGCCGCACATGAAACCAAACGATTTCTCCCAGATGAAGGTTCTGACCCCGGCCGACCTCGCCCCGAAGCGCAGCGCGTTTCGCGAGGACCGTCATCCCAATGCCGTGACCGCACCGCCGGTCAACCGCGGCTCGATGGCGCCCCGCCCCTGGCGCGGTTTCTGGAACAGCATCGGCACCGCCATGCTGGTGAAGCTCGGCGCCGGTGGCAAGGCTGCCCGCGAGCGGGCCGTCGAACTCGGCCCGGAACAGCCGTGGCAACGTGCCGCCAAGCAGCGTCGCCTGGCCTTCATGCTGCTGGCCCTGTTCAGCACCGTGATCGCCTCGACCCTGTTCGCCGGCGTGCAACCCGACTACGACAACGTCTGGCTCGAATATGGCCAGATCGGCCTGTATGGCCTGCTGTCGGGCTGGGTCGTCACCGGTTTCGTGACCGCGCTGATGGGCTTCTACGTCTCCGTGCGCGGTGACAAGCATGCGCTGTCCGTCAAGCAGGTGGCCGATCACCCGATGAACCCGGATGCACGCACCGCGATCATCATGCCGATCTGCAACGAGGACGTGGCCACGGTGTTCGCCGGCCTGCGCGCCACCTGCGAATCGGTCGCCGCCACCGGCCACTCGAAGCAGTTCGACGTGTTCGTGCTGTCCGACAGCTACGACGCCGAAACGGCCAAGGCCGAACGCGCCGCCTGGGAAGACCTGCGCGCTGCGCTCGCCGAAAGCCCGAACCAGCCGCAGGTCGAGGTCTACTATCGCCTGCGCACCCGCCGCACGCACCGCAAGGCCGGCAACGTGGCCGACTTCTGCCGCCGCTGGGGCAACGACTACAAGTACATGGTGGTGCTCGACGCCGACTCGGTGATGAGCGGCGACTGCCTGACCGCGATGGTCAAGCTGATGGAAGCCAACCCCACGGCCGGCGTGATCCAGACCGCGACGCAGGCCATCGGCCACGTCACGCTGCATGCCCGTGCCCAACAATTCGCTTCCCGCGTGACGGGCCGCCTGTTCACGCTGGGCATGCAGTTCTGGCAACTGGGCGAATCGCACTACTGGGGCCACAACGCCATCATCCGCGTCAAGCCCTTCATGGACCACTGCGCGCTGGCACCCATCAAGGGCACCGGCGGCATGTCGGGCGGCATCATGTCGCACGACTTCGTCGAAGCTGCGCTGATGCGCCGCGCCGGCTACCACGTGTGGCTGGTGTCCGACCTGGTCGGCAGCTACGAGCAGCAACCGCCGGACCTGCTGTCCGAACTGCAGCGTGACCGCCGCTGGTGCCAGGGCAACCTGCAGAACGCCCGCCTGATGGCCGAGCCCGGCATCCACCCGGTCCACCGCGCGATGTTCGTGACCGGCACCATGGCTTACGTTTCGGCCCCGCTGTGGCTGGCCTTCCTGACGCTGGGCACCGCCCTGTGGCTGTCGGGTTCGAGCCTGATCTCCAGCTGGCACGTGCTGCCCGGCGAACTGGCCGCCCTGTGGGCCTGGACGCTGAGCCTGCTGTTCCTGCCACGCGTGCTGGGCATCGCTGCTGTGCTGATGCGCGGCGAGCAACGCCAGTTCGGCGGTCTGGGTGGCCTGCTCAAGAGCTCGGTGCTCGAAAGCGCCCTGGCCATCGTGCAAGCCCCGGTCCGTATGCTGGCGCACTCGCTGTTCGTCGTGGTTGCCCTCACCGGCGTCAAGCTGAACTGGAAGTCGCCTCCCCGTGAAGCCGCTGCCGTGCCGTGGCGCATCGCTTTCTCGCAGCTCGCACCGATGACCTCCATCATTGCCTTGTTGGCTGTCGGCATCGCGCTGATCGACCCGAGCGCACTGATCTGGCTGATGCCTGTGGGCCTGCCGCTGCTGCTGGCGATCCCGCTGACCGTGCTGACCAGCCAGATCGCGCTGGGCACCACGCTGCGCGACCGCGGCTACCTGCTGATCCCCGAGGAATCGCGTTCGCCGGCCGTCCTGCGCCGCGCCTGGATGCATGCGCTGAAGCTGGCGCGCCCGGCGCTCGCGACGGCCTGATCCGGTTTCATCCGGCCCAAAGAAAAAGCCCGCAATTGCGGGCTTTTTCTTTGGGGCATCGAGAGAACAGGGCGCGTCAGAAGCGCGGCATTCCGCCGCCGCCACCGCCCATCGGCGGCATCCCCTTCATGCCGCCCATCTTCTTCATCATCTTCATCAGGCCGCCGCCCTTCATTTTCTTCATCATGGTCTGCATCTGCTCGAACTCATTGAGCATGCGGTTGACCTCCTGAACCTGCACGCCGGCGCCGGCAGCGATGCGGCGCTTGCGGGTGGCCTTGAGCAGTTCGGGCTTGCGGCGCTCGAGCGGGGTCATGCTCTGGATGATCCCTTCCTTGCGGCGGATGTCGCGCTCGGCGCGGGTCATGTCGGCTTCGGTCGCCTTGGCGGCCATCTGCTGCGGGAGCTTGTCCATCAGGCTGGAGAGGCCGCCCATCTGCTTCATCTGCTGCAGCTGGCCGAGGAAGTCATTGAGGTCGAAGTTGGCGCCGCTCTTGACCTTGGCGGCGAGCTTCTGGGCCGCGGCGACGTCGACGCCTGCGGTGACCTGCTCGACCAGCGCGACGATGTCGCCCATGCCCAGAATGCGGCCGGCGTGGCGCTCGGCGTCGAACACCTCGAGCCCGTCGATCTTCTCGCTGGTGCCGGCGAACTTGATCGGCGCGCCGGTGACCTGGCGCACCGAGAGCGCCGCACCAC
>CALRYR010000302.1:0-5759 GCA_943372425.1 Variovorax sp. YR752
GGTGCGCGAGCACCTCGAAAAGATCATCTGGGGATTGATCCTGGTGCCAGGCCTGATTGCCATCTTCGGCGCCTGGCGCGCCGGTCGTGCCGAGAAGGCTCGGGCCGCAACTCAACCTCAACCCTGACCCCAAAGGAGAAAGCGCGCTCAAGGCGCGCTTTCGACTGTTCCAGAGATACCGCGGAACCGGCTCTGCCGGGCCGCTGGTATCGCCCCCGGTGAGCGGGTGGGCGACTACACGCCGTGAGCCAACCTGGGGGAGAGCCTAATACCGCGGACCGTTGTTCGGGTAGTAAGAACGCTGCTGGTTGCGCTGGTCCACGTTGCGGCCGACTTCGTTGCCGACCAAGCCGCCGATCGCCGCGCCGCCGACAGTCGCCGCCGTGCTGCCGCCGATCGCATTGCCCAACAGCGCACCGCCGACCGCGCCACCGGCCACGCCGATCTGCTGGTTGGGGCCCGTGCCGGCACAGCCGACCAGTGCCATCAGGGATGCGGCCGCGGCCGTGCTGATCAAGAGACGAATCTTCATGGTGTCCACCTTTCGATGATGTTGTGACGCCATTGTCTTGACCGCATTCGGCGCGCCTGTAGGAACAGGTCGCCGCGGCGTGCGCGACACGGCGCGCGAACCCTGCCGGACAGCCTTGCTCACAACTGCCGGCTGCGTGCCAGCGGCGGGTTCTGCGCGAAGTAGCGCTGAATGCCGCGCATCAGCGCATCGGCCAGGTCTTCCTGGTACTGCGTGCTGCGCAGTTTGGCTTCCTCGCCCGGGTTGCTGATGAAGGCCGTTTCGACCAGCACGCTCGGGATGTCCGGCGCCTTCAGCACGGCGAAGCCGGCCTGCTCGACGCTCGGCTTGTGCAGGCGGGCGCCGATGTTGCGGATCTCGCCCAGCATCGCGCTGCCGAGCTTCAGGCTGTCGTTGATCTGCGCCGTCGTGCTCATGTCGAGCAGCGCGCGCTGCACCTGCACCTCGTGCGCACCGACGTTGAGCCCGCCGACCTTGTCGGCCTGGTTCTCCTTGTTCGCCATCCAGCGCGCGGCGCTGCTGGACGCACCCGACTGGCTCAGCGCGAACACGCTGGCGCCGCTGGCTGCGGGGGTGGTGAAGGCGTCGGCGTGGATGCTGACGAAGAGGTCGGCCTGTACGCGCCGCGCCTTCTGCACCCGCACACCCAGCGGCACGAAGAAGTCGGCATCGCGCGTGAGGAAGGCACGCATCGGGCTGCCGTTGACGCTGGCCGCGTTGATGCGCTCGCGCAACCGGTGCGCCACCTGCAGCACGATGTCCTTTTCGCGCGTGCCGGCGGGGCCGATGGCGCCGGGGTCCTCGCCGCCGTGGCCGGGGTCGAGCGCGATGATGATGATGCGGTCGGTGCGGCTGGCGGTGGCCGTCGTGGGCGGTGCGGCGCGTGATGGCGCCGGTGGCGTGGCCGGCTTCAGCGGTGCCGTTGCCACCACCGGCGGCAAGGGCGGCGGCGCGACCAGCGACGGCGTGCCCGAGGTCTGCGGCGCCGGCCGGGCCGACTGCTGCGCCATCAGGTCGCCCAGCGGGTCG
Source organism: Variovorax sp. YR752 (assembly GCA_943372425.1). GTDB lineage: Bacteria > Pseudomonadota > Gammaproteobacteria > Burkholderiales > Burkholderiaceae_C > Variovorax. The sequence continues at coordinate 1,562 of CALRYR010000302.1, forward strand.
GCGCCGGGTGGGGCCGCACGCGTCGGCGCGGGTGGCGCGCCGAGCGTCGCCAGATCACGCGGTGCGATGCCTGCCACGGTGGTGTCGCTGCTGCCTGCGCGCGGCGCATCGCGCAGGCGCTCGGCGATCAGCGCCTCCATCGGATCCACCGGCTGCTCCGGATACAGGTCGAGCACCAGCCGGTGCCGGTATGCGGCGATCGGTGCGAGCGAGAACACCTGCGGCTGCACGGCCTGCTTCAGGTCGAACACGATGCGCACCACGCCGGGCGCGAACTGGCCGACGCGCAGTCCGTTGATGAACGGATCGCCCGGCTTGATCTTGCCGACCAGGTCGCGCAGCGCCGGGTTCAGCTCGATGCCCTGGATGTCGACCGCCAGCCGCGGCGGGCTGCCGACCGTGAGCTGCTGCGTCTGCAGCCGGCCATCGGATTCGATGGTGACGCGCGTGTAGTCGTTGGCGGGCCAGACGCGCACCGCCATGATGGTGGCGCCACTTGCGATCTCCTGCACGCCCAGCAGCAGCACCAGGCTGCCGGCCTTCAGGAAGGCGCGGCGCGGCGACGGGGCGAGGGGTTGCGATGCCTTCTTCATGCGGCGGCGGTCGCCAGCAGCGTGTTGCCGCGCGGCGTGCCGGCGGTCAGTTGGACGGTGCGGGTGTCGTCGGTCATGGCTTCGATCCTAAGGGTGAGGTCCGCGGGCGGCAGGTGGCCCGTGGCGTGGTCCGGCCACTCCGCCAGCTTGAGGCCGGGGCCCGCGAAGAGGTCGCGGAAGCCGGCGTCTTCCCACTCGCGCGGGTCGCTGAAACGGTAGAAGTCGAAATGGAAGATGGGCAGGCCGTCGGGCGCCTCGTGCGGCTCGACGACGGCGTAGGTCGGGCTCTTGATGCGGCCGGTGATGCCGAGCGCGCGCAGCAGATGCCGCACGAAGGTGGTCTTGCCGGCGCCCAGGTCGCCCTGCAGCGCGATGAAGGCATCGCGCAGCGCCGGGGCGCCCGCCAGCGCACGCGCGAAGGCCTCGGTGTCGGCTTCGCCGCGCCACGTGAGTGTGGCGCTGTGCGTTTCTACAATCGGCAGGTGATCGGCAGCCATCTACTCGTCAATCGGATTCAGGCCTGGGCCCGGGAACTGGGATTCTCCCAAATCGGCGTCGCGGGCATCGATCTGTCGAGCGCCGAGGCGGGTCTGATGCAATGGCTCGCCCAAGGGTTCCATGGGGAAATGCATTACATGGCGGCCCACGGCACGCGCCGCGCCCGGCCGGCCGAGCTGGTGCCGGGCACGGTGTCGGTCATCACCGCACGCATGGACTACCTGCCGCGTGCCACGCCCGACGCTTGGCAGGCGGTCGAATTCGACCGGCTGACGCGGCCCGGCGAGGCCATCGTCTCGGTGTATGCGCGGGGCCGCGACTACCACAAGGTGCTGCGCAACCGACTCGCGAAACTGGCCGAGCGCATCGCGCAGGAGGTCGGCCCCTTCGGCCACCGCGCCTTCACCGATTCGGCGCCGGTGATGGAAGCCGAACTCGCCTCGCGCAGCGGCCAGGGCTGGCGCGGCAAGCACACGCTGGTGCTCGACCGCGATGCCGGCTCGATGTTCTTCCTCGGCGAGATCTATGTCGACATGGCCTTGCCGCCGAGCGAGCCGGTCACGGCGCACTGCGGATCGTGCAGCGCCTGCATCGACGTGTGCCCGACGCAGGCCATCGTCGCGCCGCAGCGGCTCGACGCCCGGCGCTGCATCTCGTACCTCACCATCGAGCACCCGGGCGCCATCCCGATCGAGCTGCGGGCGTTGATGGGCAACCGCATCTATGGCTGCGACGACTGCCAGTTGATCTGCCCCTGGAACAAGTTCGCCACGAAGAGCGCGCTGCCCGACTTCGATGCCCGCGACGGGCTCACGGGTCGCCAGCTCGCCGAGCTGTTCGCATGGACCGAGGAAGAATTCCTGCGCCACACCGAAGGCAGCCCGATCCGCCGCATCGGCCATGCGCGCTGGTTGCGCAACATCGCGGTGGCGCTCGGCAATGCCTTGCGCGCCGGGCAGCCTGGCAGCCGCGAAGCCCTGGTCGCACGCATCGACCATCCCGAGGCGCTGGTGCGCGAGCATGTCACGTGGGCGCTGTCGGCATCGGCGCCTGCGCGGTGACTTTCCTTGACGAGCGAGCCTGCCAGTCTTCGGGACATGGCTATATTCCAGGGCCGGACGAAGCGTCGTTGCCGAGCTACCGGCCCCGCATGAACAGTCCAGGAGAAGAAGAGAGATGGTTTTGACGCACGGCTCGACCCCCACGTGAAGTTCAGGAGGATTTCAAGCAGCCTGGTGACTCGCCTGGTCGTGATGGGGCTCGCAATGGCGGCGCTGGGCACGGCCGCCAGCTACTTCCAGCTGACGCGTTTCCTGCGCGAGGACCTCACGAAATCCGTCGCGGCCCAGCAGATGGCGCTGGCCGAGTACGTGGCCCATGACGTCGACAGCTACCTCATTGAGCGTCTGCACTTCCTGGAGCGGCTGGCCGTCAGCCTGCCGCCCGCGCTCCTGTCTCAGCCCGCGCCGCTGAATGCCTGGTTGGCGCGACGCAGTGTGCTGAGCCCGGTGTTCCCGTTGGGCTTGGCCGTGGTCGATCCTTCCGGCCGGCGGCTCGATGGCGCGGGCCGCTTCGCTGGCGACAACGCAGCCTTCACCGGCGCGCTCGGCGGCCGGCCCACGCTGGGGCAACTGACGAAGATGGCGGGGTCGCAGCATGTGGCCTTGCCCATGGCCGCGCCGATCCGCAACGCCACCGGCGACGTGGTCGCGGTGCTCGTCGGCGCGGCCGATCTGGCGGCCGATGGCCTGCTAGGCGATCTCGGCTACGGGCCGGTAGGGCAGGCTGGCGGCATCCTGGTGGTGTCGCCCCGCGACCGCCTCTTCGTCGCTTCGACGGAACGCGCGATGGCGCTGCAGCCGACGCCGCCCGTGGGTGTGAATCCGCTGCACGACCGCGCGATGGATGGTTTCCGTGGCAGCGGGACAACCGTCAATGCCCTGGGGATCGAGGATATATCGGCCATTGCGTCGGTGCCGACCAGTGGCTGGTTCGTCGTGGCACGGCTGCCCCTTGCGGAAGCGCTGGCGCCTGTGGGGCGCATGCAGCGTTTCATCCTGATGCAACGGGCGCCCGGCGTGTTGGCGGTGCTCGTGCTGATCGGCCTTGCGATAGCCTGGCTGCTGCGCCCGTTGCTGCGTGCCGCCCGCCAGGCCGAGAAGATGGCTCGTGGCGAGCTGGCGCTCGCGCCGTTGCAGGTGGTGCGCAACGACGAGATCGGCCATCTCACGCAGGCCTTCAACGGTTTGCTGGCAAAGCTCGGCGAGCAGCAGGCCGAATTGGAGCGGATGGCGCACTACGACATCCTCACCGGCCTGCCCAACCGCAAGCTGCTCGACGACCGGCTGCGGCAGATGCTTGCATGCGTCAACCAGGGGGCCGGGCAACAGGCCAGCCCCGTGGCCGTGCTCTACCTCGACCTCGACGGCTTCAAGCAGCTCAACGACACCTTTGGCCATGACGCGGGTGACGAGGCCTTGCGGAAGATCGCGCAGCGGCTGCTCGGCTTGGTCAAGTCGACGGACACGGTCGCGCGGATCGGTGGCGATGAGTTTGTGCTGCTGGTGGCGGACCTCGACGCGCCCGCCGAGCGCGCGGTGCAGGGCCTGGCGCAGCAATGCATCGATGCAATCGGCCAGCCCCTGCAGGTCCAGGAGATCAAAGTGCTCATCGGCGTGTCGATCGGCATCGTGCTCGCTGACGGCAGTGAGACGCCGGAGACGCTTCTTGCCGCCGCCGACAAGGCCATGTACCAGGCCAAGCAGGGTGGGCGCTCCGGCTATGTGCTGGCGCCGCGGGACGGTCGTCGAACCTTCGGTTGAGTCCGGGCGACGCTCAGTCGTCGTGCGAATCGTGCGTCGCGGCAGTGCCCGCGCGCCAGTAGCCCGACGCACGAATCCATTTCGGGTTGGCGCGGCAGTCGTCGATGAGGTGCGCGCGCAGCGCCTTGGCGTGGGCCGACTCGCAGCCGATCCATGCGTGGAAGTCGCCGGTTGGCAGGCGCGCGGCGTGCAGTGCAGCCAGCAGCGGCGGCGTCCCCGCGGCGGCTTCGGCGCGGTGGACCCAGATGATCTCGACATCGGCCGCCGTGGGCAGGTCGACATGGT
>CALRYR010000303.1:0-5743 GCA_943372425.1 Variovorax sp. YR752
GAACAGCAGGTAGGTCGAGTGCAGGCCCGGCAACCCGCGCTGCGAGTTGCCCGGGAAGATGCCCACCGTCTTGATGCCGAGGTAGGCGCCGGGCTGCCACGCCGGCATGATGAGCAAGGTGCCAGCCGCATCGCCTGCCGCATCGGCCAGCGTGTGCGTGTGCCGCAGCGGCACCTCGCAGTCCGCCACGAACATGGCGCGCAGCGCGGGGATGAGGCGGTCGAATGGCAGGGCGTCGCGGGTGGCGGCGGCGTCGATGGTCTTCATGGCGTGGCGTGTGTCTTTCGTCGTCGGTCTGCTCAGGCGTCGAGCACGATGTCTTCCAAGGGAACTGCCTGGCAGGTGAGGCAGGTGGTGGGGTCATCAGGCTCGCTGCCGTGCAGGTGCCGCACGCGACCGGCCAGCAGCCGCACCGCGCAGCTTTCGCATTGCCCGACGCGGCAGCCGCTGGGCATGGCATGGCCCAGGGACTCGCCAAAGGTCAGGAGCGTACCGCGCGACGGCGACCAGCTCGCCACAGCGCCGCCCGAGCGCGCAAAGCGCACGTCGAAGCGTTGGTCCCCGTCGAGCGTGGGCGCTGCCGGCGATCGGAACACCTCGCTGAAGATGTCGAAGCGCGGCACGCCGCGGGCCACCAGCCCGGTGGTCAGCGCCTCCATCATCGGTGCCGGGCCGCACAGGTAGAAGCGGGCGCGGCGCGCGATGAGTGCGTCGCTGACCACCGACGCGTCGATGAATGTCTGCGACGCGAAGTCGATGCCCGCGCGGTCGTGCGGCAGCGGGGCGCTGTAGTGGTCCACCACCCGCAGACACGGCAGCCGAGCCGCATGCGCGGCGATGCGCTGGCGGAAGGCGTGCGTCGCACTGTTCTGATTGGCGCCGTAGAGCCAGATCTCCGGCGCCTCTGCCCCGTCGGACAGCGACTCGAGCAGGCTGAGGAAGGGCGTGATGCCGATACCGCCGGCCAGCAGCACCAGCGGCTGCGGCGACACGCGCGTCAGCACGAAACCGCCCGAGGGCGCCCGCAGGGCCACCACGTCGCCCACCCGCAGCGCGCGGTGCAGATGGCCCGACACCTGGCCTTCGTACGGCGCGCCATCCGCCGCGCGGCCGCGCTGGTGGCGCACCGCGATGCGGTAGTGCGTCCGGCCTGGCACCACCGCCGCGCCGGTGAGCGAATAGGCCCGCGTCACCGCCGGCGCGCCCGGCTGCGGCTGGACTTGCAGCTCGATGTGCTGGCCCGGCCGGTAGTCGGGCAGCAGGCCGCCGTCGACCGCTTCGAAGGCGATGCCCAGCACGCCCTCGGCCTCGGCCTGCAGCGCGCTCACGCGGAACGGGCGCCAGCCGGCCCAGCGGCGCTGGCGCGCCTCGGTGGCCGGATCGCGTTCGATGTCGCACAGGAAGGACCGGTGCGGCACCGAGCCGCTGACCGGGTCGCTGGCATCGGCGGACACCAGCGCGTTGAAGTTGCTGCCCAGCGCGCCGTCGACCGGCAGCGGTTCGCGGTCGAGCTCCGGGCAGGCCTGCCACCAGCCGAATTCGGCCACCACCACGTCGTCGGCCAGCGACGGTGTGAGCCGTGCGACGAAGCGCGCCGCGCCGGTACGGGTGTGGATGCGCACCCAGTCGCCCTCGACGATCTGCCGCGCTGCCGCCAGCGCCGGGCTCAGCTCGACCACCGGGTCGGGCGCGCGCTTGCGCAGCGACACCAGGCTGCGGTGCTGGCTGTGGCAGTAGAGGCCGTTCTTGGCCGAGCTCAGCACCAGCGGAAAGCGACCACCCCGCGTGGTCACGGCATCGCGCGGCGAGTCGGCCGGCTCGACGAAGCGCGCGATCGGCGGCTGGCCGTGGCGCAGCAGCTGTTCGGAGTACAGCTCGACGCGGCGGGTCTCGGTGTCGAAGCCGCGCGGCCGGCCCTGCGCGTCGGGCAGCGCGTACTTGCGCTCGCGTGCATCGATGGCGCAGTCGACACCGGCCGGCTGCGCGCGCAGCTGGTCGACGCTGAGCCCGATGGGCGCCAGCAGGTGGTTCCAGCCCGCCTCCAGGCTGCCGCCGAAGAAGTCGGCCGCCAGCCCCAAGCGCACGGCGAGGTCGAACACGATGTCGTTGTCGCTGCGCGATTCGCCGCGCGCCGACACCATCTGCTGGCGCAGCTGCACGCGGGCTGCCGCAGCATCGTCGATCTCGAAGCCGATGCGCAGGCCCTCGCGCTCCCAGGGCGTGTTGATGGGCAGCAGGATGTCGGCGTACCGGGCGGCCGGCGTCTCGAAGAGGTCGCAGTGCACATGGAATTCGAGCGCGCGCAGCGCGTCGTGTGCCATGGCGGTGTCGGCCTGCGACACCGGCAGGTTGGTGCCGAAGGCCACCATCGCGCGCACCCGGTAGGGCGTGCCTTCGAGGATGGCGCGGTAGGTGTCGCGCGCCGTCACCCAGCCCTGCGCAGGCGGACCGAGCGGGCGTTCGGCCAGGCCGAGCGCCTTGGCGCGTTGCGCTTCGGGCAACAGCGACAGCGGGTTGACGCTGCGCGTCGCCGGCGGGGTGCGCACCCGGTTGCCGCCCACGGTGTCGAAGCTGCCCGTCAGCGCATAGAGCGTGGCGACGGCGCGCTCCGACTGCGTCGCGTTGGTGTGCTGGCCGATGCCGGTCCACGCGTGGTAGGCCACGCGCCGGCCTTCGCCGAAGAGCGTGGCCGCGGCACGCAGCGGCGCCTCGGCCACGCCGGTGATGCGCGTCACCTCGGCCGGCGTGTAGGCGGCGCAGGCCTGCGCCAGCAGCTCGAAGGCCGGGGCGCACCGCAGGGGTTGCGCGCCGTGCGGCCCGTCGGCCCGCAGCACGACGACCTCGCCGCGCAGTCGCAAGCACTCGGCGCCCCGCGCATTGACCGCCACGCCGGCATCGAAGGGCACCGGGCCGCCTTGCGCGTCGTCCCACACCACGAAGCGGTCGGTGGCGGCCTCGGGCCACAGATCGCGCTCGCGCAGGAAGAGACCATCGTCGCTGCGCACCAGCAGCGGCGCATTGGTCCACGCCCGCACGAAGGCGTGGTCGAAACGCTCGTCGGCGATGAGCAGATGGATCAGCCCGAGCGCCAGCGCCGCGTCGGTGCCCGGCCGCACTTGCAGCCACACGTCGGCTTGCCGCGCCAACGCGGTCGGCCGCGGGTCGACCACCACCATCTTCGCGCCGCGCGCCCGGCCACGGCTGATGGCATGGGCCTGCGCCAGCCAGGTGTTGGCCGGGTTGTGGCCCCACAGCACGATGAGCTCGGCATTCGCGTAGTCGGCCGGCGGCATGCCGCAGCCGAAGGTGAAGGCGTGCGCGAAGTCCTTGTGCCAGTTGCAGACCTCGGTGGCGTAGCAGATGTTGGGGCTGCCGAAGAGGCGCACGAAGCGCTCGATCCAGTCGATGCTGTCGCTCAGCGGCGTGCCGCTGGGCGTGGTCACGGCGAAGACCACCGACTCGGCACCGCTCTCGGCCTTGACGGCGGCCAGCCGCTGCGCGGTCTCGGCCAGGGCCTCGTCCCAGCCGATGCGCACCCAGCCGGGGTCGGCCTCGCCCTTGGGGCGGGTGCGGCGCATCGGGTATTGCAGGCGATGCGGGCTCTCGACCAGTTCCGGCGCGGCGCGGCCCTTCATGCACATCGCCTGGCCGGTCGGGTGCGACGGGTCGGGGCGCACTGCCACCAGCTTGTCGCCACGCACTTCGTTGAGCGTGCCGCAACGCGAGCGGCACAGCGTGCAGTAGCCCTGCTTTTGTTCAGTGACCATCCCGGTTGTCTCTTGTCTATGCACCGTCGCCACAGGCAACGGCCGTCAGGGAATCACCGGCGCGACATAGGTCAGCGTCTTGCCGAAGAGCCAGAGCATGAACAGCACCAGCGGCGTGTGCACGATGAGCTGCAGGAAGGTGAAGCCCACGATGTCGCGTGCCTTGAGCGACAGCACGCCCAGCAGCGGCAGCATCCAGAAGGGGTTGACCAGGTTGGGCAACGCCTCGGCCGCGTTGTAGACCTGCACGGCCCAGCCCAGGTGCACCTTCAGGTCGTTGGCGGCCTGCATGACGTAGGGCGCCTCGATGATCCACTTGCCGCCGCCCGAAGGGATAAAGAAGCCGAGCAGCGCCGAGTACGCACCCATCACCACCGCGAAGGTATCGGTGCTGGAGATGGCGACGAAGACGTGGGCGATGCGGTCGGACAGCGTGATGCCGCCGGCGCCCTTGGCTGCGGTCAGCATCGCGGCAATGGCGCCGTACAGCGGGAACTGGATGATCACGCCGGAGGTGGTCGGCACCGCCTTGGTCACGGCGTCGAGGAAGCTGCGCGGGCGCCAGTGCAACAGCAGACCCAGCATGAGGAACAGCAGGTTGTAGGTGTTGAGGCCCGAGATCGCGATCCACGGGCTCTTGGCCATGAACTCCTGCGCGAGCCAGCCGAAGCCCAGCGCGCACAGCAGCAGCGTGAGCAGCGGGCTGCGCTCGAACCATTCGCCAGGGCGGCGTGCGGCTGTATCGGCCTTCACTGCCGGCGCCTCGGTGAGGTCAACGCCCAGGTCCTGCGCCGTCACCGAGCGCTCGGCACCAGGCGCGGACCACAGCGCCACCGCGACCGACACCACCATCAGCACCCCGGCCATCGCCATCGATTGCCACAGGAAGATGGTGTCGGTGAACGGGATCACGCCGGTGATGTTCAGGATGCTCTTGGGCAGACTGCTGGCATTGGCCTGCAGCTGTGCGGCGGCTGAACTCAGGCCCAGCGCCCAGGTCGCGCCCATGCCCAGATAGGCGGCAGCGCCCGCCGCGCGGTAGTCCATGCGAAGTTCGGTTCGACGTGCCAGTGCGCGGGCGTAGAGCGCACTGAAGATGAGGCTGATGCCCCAGTTGAAGAGCGACAGGATCATGCTGATCGCCGCCACGTAGGCGATGGCCTGACGCGACGAGCCGGGCACGGCGGCCAGCTTCTGGATCAGCCGTGCGGCGGGCGGCGAACTCGCCACCACGTAGCCGCCGATCGCCACCAGCGCCATCTGCATGGTGAAGACGATCAGGCTCCAGAAACCGTCACCGAAGGACTTGGCCACCGCCTGCGGGCTGGAGCCGTTGGCCAGCGCAGCCAGTGCCACCACCACCACGGCGATGGCCGCGAACACGAAGGCATCGGGGAACCAGCGTTCGGCCCAGGCGGTGAAGCGCAGGCCGAGCCGCGTCAACATGCCGTCCTCGCTGTCGTGTGAGGCGAGACCGTCGGTCGCGGGGCGTGCCGCGACGGCGGCGGCTGAAGGGGAAGACGTCGGTGGCATGGGGCTCTCCTGCAACAAAAAAGAAGAAGTGGCAATCGGGAGGCGCCCGGACATGGCGACCGGGCGGGGTCATGCTATCGAGCGTCATGCAGAATTCATAATCTCTATTTTTGATAATTTGATATAGAGCTGATCTATGTCCATCACGCTCAAGCAGCTCCAGCATTTCGTCGCGGCAGCCCACACCGGCCAGGTTTCGCGCGCGGCATTGCGCTGCTACGTGAGCCAGCCGTCGCTCACCACGTCGCTCAAGAACCTCGAAGCCACCCTGAAGGTTCCGCTCTTCATGCGGCATGCCGGCGGCCTGCGGTTGACGGTCCGTGGCGAGGGCTTCCTGCGGCACGCCGAACACATGCTCAGCACGCTCGATGCGGCGGTGGAAGAGACGCGCAACGCCACCTCATCGGTCGCGGGCCATGTGCGCATCGCCATCACCGACACCG
>CALRYR010000304.1:0-5708 GCA_943372425.1 Variovorax sp. YR752
GTCGATACGCTGCTGCTGACGCGGATGCGTGCCGAGCCCTTCTTCGCGCAGTCGCCACCGAAGAGCACCGGCCGCGACCTGTTTCACCCCCGCTGGCTCGACGCCGTGTTGGGCGAAGCGGCCGTCGCCCCGGTCGACGTGCAAGCCACGCTCACCGAACTCACCGCGTCGGCCTGCGCGCACGAGGTGCGACTGTACGGCGGCGACGCGTCAGCGCTGATCGTCTGTGGCGGCGGCGCGCTCAACGACCATCTGATGGCGCGTCTGGCCGCCCTGCTCCCCAAGCTGACGGTCTGCTCCTCCGCCGAACGTGGCCTGCCGCCGCAGCAGGTCGAGGCGGCAGCCTTCGCATGGCTGGCACGTGCGACGGTGCGGCGCGAGCCGGGCAACCTGGCGAGCGTGACTGGCGCACGCGGCGCCCGGGTGCTGGGCGCGATCTACCCCGCCTGAAGCCTTCTTCCCCTAGCGCCTCAACCGTGCCCTGACACCTCGGGCTGCGGAGGCTGCACCGCACGCGCCTCGGGCGGCAGGTGCCAGAAGATCAGCGCGGAAGCGAGCGTGATCAGGCCCATGGTCGCGAACGTGGCCTGGAAGGCATGCAGGGTGTCGACGGGCACGGCGCTTCCGAAGATCCCCGTGTAGCCGCCGAGCACCGAGCTGGCGGCTGCCACGCCCAGGCTCATCGCCAGCATCTGGACCATCGACAGCAAGCTGTTGCCGCTGCTGGCCATGCTGCTGTCGAGATCGCGCAGCGTGACGGTGTTCATCGCGGTGAACTGCAGCGAGTTCACGGCCCCGAAGCAGAGCAGCAGAACGATATGCAGCGCCACCGGCTGCCCCGGCGCCGCCAGCGCGAAACAACCCATGGTGAGGCCGACCAGCGCGGTGTTGACCACCAGCACACGGCGGTAACCGAAGTGCGTGATGAGCGGCGTGGTGAAACGCTTCATCGCCATGCCGGCCATCGCGATGGGCAGCATCATCAGGCCCGCGCGCAAGGGAGAATAACCCATCGACACCTGCAGCAGCAGCGGCACGAGGAACGGCATGCAGCCGCTGCCCAGGCGAGAGAACAGGTTGCCGAGCAGGCCGATGCTGAGGGTGGGCACCTTGAACAGCACGGGCGAGAACAGCGGATCGGGCTTGCGCGAAGCCTGCAGCCAGTAGGCGGTCAGGCTGGCGAAGCCGAACACCAGCAGGACGAACACGCTCACCTGCCGCAGCCCGAGCTCCGCCACGCCGTCGAGCGCCAGCGAGATCGCCACCATGCCGAAGGCCAGCATGGCATAGCCGGTGGCATCGAAGCGCCGCAGCACCGCGCCGCGGAGGTCCGGCATGAAGCGCAGTGTGGCGATGCAGCCCAGCAGGCCGACCGGCACGTTGATCAGGAAGATCCAGTGCCACGAAGCGTACTGCACCAGCCAGCCACCGAGCGTCGGCCCGAGCAGCGGGCCGATCAATCCGGGAATGGCGACGAAACTCATCGCCTGCAGGAAGTCGGCACGGGGCACGGTGCGCAGCAGCGCCAGGCGCCCCACCGGCAGCAGCAGCGCGCCGCCTAGCCCCTGCACCACCCGGGCGGCCACGAGCTGACCGAGGCCCTGCGAGAGCGCGCAGGCGACCGATCCGAGCACGAACAGCACGATCGCCGAGAAGAAGATGCGCCGCGTGCCGAAGCGATCGGCGATCCAGCCCGACGCGGGGATCAACATCGCCATCGTCAGCGAATAGGCCACCACCACCGACTGCATGCGCAGCGGGCTCACGCCCAGGCCGGCCGCCATGGCCGGCAGGGCCGTGTTGATGATGGTCGCATCGAGCGTCTGCATGAAGAAGCCGACGGCGACGAGCCAGAGAAGGCTCTTGCGGACGGGCGCGACGGGGTTGGCGGCCTCTGGCGTCATGGAAGAACGAGCATTGGAAAAAACGACAGACAGCAAAAAGCCGCCCGAAGGCGGCTTGGCGGGGACGCTAGATCAGCAACATCCAGGCATCAGGCCGAGAAGCTCGAACCGCAGCCGCAGGTGCTGGTGGCATTCGGATTCTTGATCACGAACTGAGCGCCCTGCAGGTCTTCCTTGTAGTCGATCTCGGCACCGACCAGGTACTGGTAGCTCATCGCATCGATCAGCAGCGACACGCCGTTCTTGGTCATGGTCGTGTCGTCTTCATTGGTGATCTCGTCGAAGGTGAAGCCGTACTGGAAGCCGGAGCAGCCGCCACCTTGCACGAACACCCGCAGCTTGAGCTCCGGGTTGCCCTCTTCGGCGATCAGGTCGGCCACCTTCGCGGCCGCACTGTCGGTGAAGACGATCGGCTCTGGCATCTGGGTCGGGGTCTGGATGGTTTCGGCAACGGCGCTCATGGCGTACTCCTGTAGGGGTGGGCCGAACATGCGGCCAATGACAACGATGCTACTTCAATAGCGCGAAAGCCGCCCGGGAGGGCGGCTTTCGGCAACGTACAAAGTGCGGATATTCGCGTCGCGAGGGCCTGCAGCGCAAGGCGCGAACCGGGGCCGGACTCGCGTCCGGCGAGGATTCGCAACGCCGCGATGCAGGACCGCAGCAGCGAAGATCCGCGCTTTGTCAGCGCTTGGAGAACTGCTTGCGGCGGCGTGCGGAGTGCAGACCGACCTTCTTACGCTCGACTTCACGCGCATCGCGCGTCACGAAGCCAGCCTGGCTCAGCACCGGCTTCAGCGTTGCGTCGTAGTCGATCAGCGCACGGGTGATGCCGTGGCGCGCTGCGCCGGCTTGACCCGATTCACCGCCACCGTTGACGTTGATCATGATGTCGAAAGCTTCGACGTTGTTCGTCAAGAACAGCGGCTGCTTGGCGATCATGATGGACGTCTCACGGCCGAAATAGGCCTGGATGTCCTTGCCATTGACCGTGATCTTGCCGGTGCCCTTTTTCATGAACACACGGGCGACGCTGGATTTGCGACGGCCGGTGCCGTTGTTCCATTCACCGATCATTTGGCGGCCTCACGTTGGGCGTTGGTGGACAAGCCTGCGATTTCCAGGACCTTGGGCTGCTGTGCGGTGTGCGGATGTTCCGCACCGCCGTACACCTTGAGCTTCTTGATCATGGCGTAGCCAAGCGGGCCCTTGGGCAGCATGCCCTTGACGGCCTTTTCCAGGGCGCGGCCCGGGAACTTGTTCTGCATGTCGCGGAAGTTGGTGGCACTGATGCCGCCCGGGTAACCCGAGTGACGGTAGTACACCTTGTCGATCGACTTGGCGCCAGTGACGCGCAGTTGCGATGCGTTGATGATGACGATGAAGTCACCGGTATCGACGTGAGGCGTGTAAATGGCCTTGTGTTTGCCGCGCAAACGGAGAGCAACTTCGCTGGCTACTCGTCCGAGGACCTTGTCGGTCGCGTCAATCACAAACCACTCGTGCGTCACGTCAGCGGGTTTTGCGCTGAACGTTTTCATGAGTATCTTTCGACTTGGTTTGCCCAACCGGAGTTGGTGTGGCTGTGCCCTTTTCCACGGTCGGTTTTCCTCTGATGGGAATCTCTTAGGTGGGGGATCGCGAACCGGAACCGGCTCGCACACCTCGCCGCGGGGCTGCCAAAACGCTGCGAAGCCCGCGATTCTATGCCGAAAGGCGGGTTTCGGGCAAGTTTACGGCTGACCGCGGCCCTGCAGCTGTTCAGCCGTCGTGGCGCGCGTGTCAGCGCAGTGTGCGGACGAATTCGAGCGTTTCTCGGGTAGGCGTGACGCCGAGATATGACTTCGCTTCAAACTGGACCACACGGCCGAGTGCTGGGCTATACAGAAGAGATCCCGAGAACTGCTTGCCCGTACGGCTAGGAGCCGTACTAGAGGAGGAGTAAATCCATCCCTCGAACGACACCTGCATCAAGCGCAGCCCCACTCCATCCACCGTCTTGGAACGCTCACCGACGACCGTGAAGTTCAACTCGTGGCGCCACCTGTCACCCTGCGCGGGCACATAGTCAGCGCTCCAGCGCATACCAGGTCGCATGTCTTTCCGCACCCACCCGCCAGGGGGTGTTGATGCGTCATAGATCCCGCCTGCCGGCGAAACCACTGACACGACTCGCCCATCGATTCTCTCGACGCGACCGCCACCGTTGAACACCATCTCGTCACCGACGATCCGGTCCAGTCGGTAGATCACCGGCGCACGATTGCCAGTGAGGTTGTCGATGCGAACGTACTCGAGTGCCTGCCCAGGCCGCAGAGGATCGGTGAGTTTTTCGGAGCCACCGACCGACGGCAAAGGCGCCACGACCGTTGCAGGCGTCGCCGCAACGGACGGCGCCGCCGCACGCGCTTCCAAAACGGCTCGGGCGCGGGCCGGTAGCTCGGCCACAAACTCCGCGGGAATTGCCGAGCCCGCGGTCGCATCGCCCGGAGCCCCATCCGCAACCAAAATGCCGAGCAGCCGGGCTTCGCTGTCGAACAGCCCTCCACCGCTCGCACCAACAGCCGTGGCGACGGTGGTTTGCAAGCGCCGCGCCTCTTCGCTGTCACCGCCACGCAGACCCGACAGCAGGCCTACGGACAGCGTGTTCTCCACCCCGCGCGGATTGCCCACTGCGTACACCTTCTGGCCCGGACGCGCCGAGCCGAGCGGTGCCATCGGAACAGCCGGCGCCGAAAACCGCGCGACGCTGAGCTGGCACAGATCACGCACCGGGTCGGGGAACTCAAGCGTGGCGCCGTAGCTGACGTTGTCCTGCCGCACGATGAGGCTGCTCGCCTTGGCGAGCAGCCGACAGCTGGTGACCAGACGGCCCGGCGCCACCACCACGGCGCTTCCCGTCTGCAGCGGGCGCTCCTGCGCATCAAGCGCGCGTATCGACCAGACGCTGGGTGACACGCGGGCGAAGAGGACGTCGGGCTCCAGTGCATTCGCACTGCTTTGCGCTCCGATGGCAGCCAGCAGCAAGGCAACGCCTCGGAAAAATCTCGGTGGGTATGCGCGCTTCATGGCTTGCTGGGCAACAAGCCGCGCAGGTCGTCGATCGAGACGCGCGACGTCACGCCGGCGGCGGCCATCGGGGTCACTGTAGGGGATGACGTCACAGCAGCAGGTAAGGCTGGGACTGTCGCGGCAGATGTGGTTTCGCCAACGCGCACGCCTGCAAGCGGCTGATCGCCAACTTGCGCACCGCGATCGAAAGTCCGCACTTCGCCGAAGACGAGTCGCATCCAGCTCGGATAGTTGAAACCCGCACCCGTTCCGGAGTCGATGGCCGCGCCGATCAACCCACCAATCAGCACGTTGCCGACCATGCCGGTATTGACCCGGGACGTCGCCTGCCCGCTGGCCGGTGCGTAACCCGGCTGCTTGCATTCGATGTTCAGCGTCGCGCCTGACCGCCGCACCTGCACGCTCGACCCCGACATCGCGGTAGTTTCCGACTTGTCGTTGGCCACGCTGCATTCGGCACCTTCGACAGCCCTGCCATCCGCCGTGAGCGTGTCGATCGTCACCGCTTGGCTGGTGCCGTTCGTCACCGATGCGCAGCCCGTGAGAATGGACAATAAACAGACGCCGGCACACAGGCCGCAAAATCGCCATATCGAAACCCGCATCTCCACTCCTTTTGTATTTGGATGTTACAAGCATGGAGTTTAGCGGTCGCTTTTTCCCGTCCTTTCTTCCCGGCAACTTATTCACATGTTCAGCTACCGCCACGCCTTCCATGCCGGCAACCACGCC
>CALRYR010000305.1:0-5703 GCA_943372425.1 Variovorax sp. YR752
GGAGCGGTAGCAGCGGCGGGAGCGGTTTTGGACGACATGGCGACCTCCGGAATGAAGACGCAGGACGGATTGCCTGCGCCACCGGAAGACCTCGCCGCAGCGCAGCGCTCAAGGTCGCCGCAGGCGCGCGGGGACCGCGCCGAGCACGCACAGCGCGCGCGCAGGGCCTTGAACGCGAGAACGGTGAGGTAGCGTGAGCGCACACAGGCAAGCCCACCCCACCCTCTCCTCCCCGGACCCGCGCCCGCATTCGTCTCTCGCCGAGTTGCTTGGAAGGCTGCGCAGCAGTCCCCGCAGGGGATGAGCGGACAGCGACACCTGCAAGGGAACGACCGCCGCGGGCGGGCGGCGCCGGAGTACCGCTCCCGCGAAGTCCACGTGACAACTGACAACGCAGCCAGGGAGCCTGGCGTCGCATGGTGGTATGCCGATGAGAGGCACTGGAACGCTCATTCCAATCGAGCGCTTGACCCAGGCAGCCTTCCCCGTCGACGCCTTGCGCGACGTCGGTTATTCGTCGCTGGTCCATGGATAGAAGACCTGGAATGGTGTGGCGATCCTGGCGCGCGGCGCCGAACCGATCGAGATCCGGCGCGGCCTGCCAGGCGATCCGACCGACAAGCAGGCCCGCTACCTGGAAGCGGCCATCGGCGGCGTGGTGGTCGGCTGCCTCTACCTCCCCAATGGCAATCCGCAGCCTGGCCCCAAGTTCGACTACAGCTGGCCTGGTTCCAGCGGCTGCATCGCCACGCAGCGGCGTTGCTGCAGACAGGCCAAGGGCTTCTCGCAGGCGATCGTGCAGCATCTTGCCAAGACGATCCCATCACGCTTCGTCGCCAAGAGCGGGCCGAGCAACCGGGTGGGAAAGCTCTTCGTGGACTACCTTCGCAATGGACACGGCGCCACGACGGCGGCCGCATTCTCGGCGCGTGCACGCCCCGGCATGGGGGTTTCGATCCCGGTCGGCTGGGAAGACCTTCCAACGCTCAAGAGCGGAAGCCAATGGAACGTGCGAACAGCACGCGACCATCTCTCATTCCAAGTGTCGGATCCGTGGGCGCAGTACTGGAAGACGCGACAAGGGCTGGCCGAGGCCATGAAACGCCTCGGTTACAAGCGCGGATGACGACGCTTCAATGTAAGCACGCGGCAGGGATCGGCAGAGTCAAGCCCGGTCACGCCGACATTGCACCGCTCATTCCGAGGACCCGATCGCGCGGGGTCATCCAAATGGCCCCCCCGGGCCAGCGTCTCGGCCTACCTACCGTTGCCGGCGCACCTTACGGGACCGGGGACCCCCCGCCTTCGATTCGAATCCAGGGCAGGCACTACCTTGGCTGCATGAACTTCAGTCGACATCATCAACACGAGACAAACGCGGCATCCCACAGCTCGGCAGCCCGGCATATTCGATCATTCATCGAGGCGAAAAGCTTCCCATGCGTTGGCGCGAAGTCTGCGCTGAACAAGGACCGGTTGCATGTGGACGCCTTCGGCCCCCTTGGTTCGACCCAAGGCACGGAGCGACTCTGGGACGCACTCAGGGCCTATTCGGACAATTACCAGGATCCGGGACAGACTCCCGTGAGCTTCATCGCGATGTTCGATGAAGCCGAGCTCGATGAGCTGGGGTTTGAGCGGTTGATGTGGGCGCAGCTGCAGGCATTGCACGAACTCGATTGCAGCAAGGGTTTCGAATGGGATCGAGAAGTCAGCGATGATCCGGGCAGAGCTGAGTTTTCCTTCAGCGTCGCGGGTCGTGCGTTCTTCGTCGTGGGATTGCATCCCGGCGCGTCCCGGAAGGCGCGGCAAACGCCGTTTCCCTGCCTGGTCTTCAACTTTCATGACCAGTTTGAAGACCTGAAAGCCTCGGGCAAGTATTCGAGCATGCAGACGGCCATCCGGAAGCGCGACACCGCACTGCAGGGATCGGTCAATCCGATGCTTTCTCGGTTCGGTGAAGCATCGGAGGCCATCCAATACTCCGGACGAGCGGTCCAAGACGGTTGGCAATGTCCATTTCACAAGAGAGAAACCGAGAATGCATGAACGAGGTATTGGTACTTGTCGCATCGCCCCACAATCCGGGGTCGCTTTCCGACTCAACGCCGGCGAGACGCTACGTATCTATGACCCAATGGGACAGCAGGTAGCGGATCTGTTCGCCTTCAATGCGGACGATCATGCATGCTCGCTCTCGTCGGGCCGGACCATCGACTACGCATCGAAGATCTATCTGACGGCCGGGGATACGCTGTATTCCAATGACAGCCGATCGATGTTCCGGATTCTCGAAGACAAGGTGGGTCGGCACGATTTCCTGCTGACACCGTGCAGCCAGGAGATGTTCGAGATTCTCTACAAGCACGTGGGTCACCACCCGAGTTGTTTTGAGAATCTCTACACAGCGCTGAAGCCGTTCGGCATCGTGCCCTCGCAAATCGGCACCACCTTCAACGTCTTTATGAACGTCACCGTCGATGAACATGGGACGGTTGCCGTCAAGGCGCCCCTGTCGAAGGCGGGCGACTACATCGACCTTCGAGCGGAGATGGACATGATCTGTGGTCTGACATCGTGCTCGGCCGAGAATTCGAACAACGGCACCTTCAAGCCCATCGACTACGAGATTAATCCTCGTACGTGATGCAGTCCGTGTCACTGCGCGTGATTGCTGCGTAGGACGTCAGATCGCCATGTGGATCCGACGCTGCGGCGGCCCCCGGGCGCTGCACGATCTGACGGGCATCGACGTCCCAGCGCGCCTTCGGCCAGACGCCTGGCATTGCCGGGCAGACGGCAGATGAAGTCATATCGATACTTGCCGCAGGCGCGGATGTGCATTGTCCGATCGGACTCCAGGTACGGTGCATGCGGCGCCGTCCTACCTTCAACAGGCTGACGCACTCATGCCGCGCAGATTGGTCTGCGCCTGCAATGACTCGGAAGGTCGAACTGCTGCATTCGGCAAAGCGTCGGCTCGCGTTCATCGTAAGGAACTCCAATGTCTCATCACGCCAACCTATTGCGCGTCGCACGCGCGGCCCTCGCCCTCCTCGTTTGTGCTGCCGGCGCCGCCAGTGCGCAGCCGACAGGCAATCCCAAGGGCACCGTCGCGCCGCCTGAAACCTCGGCGCCGAAGGCCGGGGTCGCGCCGCGGCCCCAGCAGCCGAACATGAGCGGCGCCGATGGTGGCAAGCTCGTCGGCAACGAAGCGCAGACGCGGGCGCGCATGCAAAGCGCCAGGCCACCGGGCAGCGGCACCGAGGGGGGGTTGTCGTCGAAACAACAAGGCGCGGCGACCGGCAATGCAGGGACGCAGTCTGACAAAGGCTCGGCCCACGCGCGGCCATTGCCGCCGTCACGCTGACGCACCGAAGACTTCATCAACGGCCCTGCACAGGCTACGGCTGATTGATCACTCGCATCAGGACGGAGAACTGCCGGCTGGCCGCGGCCCGAAGTTCCGCTACAAGCCTCTCGTCGTCCGTGCCGGGCTGCGAGCCCTGGTCGCGAGGGTACGCCACCTGCCTCGCGTTGAGTGATTTCTCCGCCGCGATGGACAGCCATTAGAGGTCGATCCGCCGCTGCAGCGGCGTCGGCTGAAGGTGACCCTCGTGTTCCACGCGTCGATTGCGTCGACTGAGGTTGGGGCCGCATCATCGGGCCGATGCGCGGGACCCGAAACGTTGTATGCAGACGTGCCCGGTTTGGATCTCCTGCGGAACGATGCGCGGTCGCCGTGGCTACGAGCCTAACCTGGCTTCACCGTCACCTCTGGGTCGCTGGAACGCTTTGGCTTGGGCACGACCTTGCTCACGCTGACCGAGACCGGGTCGCTGGCCGGAAACGATTCCTCGATGCCGTTGTCCAGCGCCTCCTCGGTGGGCGCTTCCGTGACGGTCCGCGATGTCAGCTCGGCCCGGGGCGCGTGGTCATCGTGGGTCGGAAACAGAAAGGGCGCAGCGGACGGTGACGTCTCGGCGCGCGTCCTCTCGTCGGCGCTGGCTTCGTTGCGGATCCTGGGCTTTTTCATGGTTGGTCCTAAGGCGGCGTGCCGACCAGCTCGATCAGATGAGTGGGCAATGGTCTGGGTGATCGCCGAGGATGGCGGCCATCGGCATGCCGACGACTTGGGCCTGACGGGCTCTACACCACGGTGATGCCGCCGCCCGCCTTGACGCTGCGCGACCCGTCGGTGCCGTCGTCGCGGCGCTCTCGAATAGCATGTCGACCGCGGATCGCGAGGTGCAAACGAGCTTCGGCCCATCGATCTCGATGGTGCCGCCCTCGACCACTTGCACATGGCAACCGGTCGGCGTCGACAGCACCTCGCCGGCCGCAATGCGATGGCCTGCTGTCGCGATGCGCGTCGGCAGGGGAAAGCGCTCGCCCGCCAATCCGTCTGAGCCGTCGCCCTGTTCACCGGGCATCGCATGCATGACGACGATCACCGCAGCCGGCAACGTGGACGGCAGCCCCTTCAGGATGCGGCGCGCCGCATCGGTCGAACCCTGCGCGCCACCGATGACGATCAGGCGAGGCAGCATCATTGCAGCGCGGTCGGAACCATCCACCGTCGAATCGACTTCATTCATTGAGTGAGGCTGCATCGCAGCGGACTCCGTCCATGTCATCTTTCGGGCAATGTCTGTGGGCCGATGGCTACAAACTTTCAACGCTCGCGCTGCGAGGGCGCCGAACTTACTGAAGCCCTCCGATCTGCCTCCTGGTGGACGCCCATAAGAGCAGCACGCCTGACGGGCAAAGAGCGCGCCGCAAGTGAACTAATGCGCAGACATCACTTGGATGAATACTTTGGTTCCTCAATTCCTTCGAGATGTAGCTAATATTGGTTACATGAACTCGCCACCACCGCACGACAAAGACTGGGATACCAACTTCGGCTGGTGGATCGATAAGCCCCAGAGAGAAGCGAGGGGCCCCATACGCTTCCCCACACACGAACCCAGCCCGCCGCGACGCGACCGCGTCTGGGGCGAAGCCGCCCTGGTTGTCGGTCTGGTGCTCGCTTTGCTGCTCTCGCTGATCTCGCTCGCCACCAGGTCATAGCAGCACGCGCCGGCGCCAAAAGGGGCGTGCGGGGATGCGGTGCCATGCTTGCCCGCCGGGAACCGCGACCAGTCACTTTTGCATCGCCGGCCAGACCCGGTTCGGACCGGCATGGGCCATCAACCCCGCCATACGCCATCGACAAGCGCAGAAGGGCGGGCTGACGTTGGCTGCAGCAGTCGAGGCAGGAGATCCATCCCAGAGCCAACAACTCAGCGATGGCGTCTCAGCGCCCGGCCGTCGGCACCGGCAAGCCAATGATGTCCGAGCATTCCGCACCTTTTGGTGTGTCCCGAGTCATCCGCCTCGCACACTTTTTCTCCACACTTTTTCCGCAAAGTTGTTGCTCCACGAATGCAGAAGAGGAAAAGCAGCATGCAGGCAAACGATTCGATCCGGAAGCCGGCCGACCTGGCACGCCGTCATGCGCTGGGCGCGCTGGGCTCATTGGGGGTCATTGCGTTGGTGGGCTGCGGGGGCGGCGGCGACAGCGATGGCGTAGCGAGCACGAGCGCCGCTGCGGAGACAACCAGTACCACATCTGCGACCAGTTCCAGCACGTCCACGAGCACAGCAACCTCCACAAGCACCACGACCTCGACAGCCTCGAGCAACTGCCCTGCGACGCCG
>CALRYR010000306.1:0-5683 GCA_943372425.1 Variovorax sp. YR752
CGGAGATCGCACGGCTCAAGTCGCTGAGCGTGCACACGGTGCAGACGCACATCAAGAACCTCTACGGCAAGCTGGCGGTGCATTCGAAGAACGAGGCCGTCTTCGAGGCGACGCGGCTCGGCCTGCTGAGCCACCCCGGCTGAGCGGGCGTGTCGATGCGGGCGATGCTGCGATTCGTTCTGCTGGCATTCGCGGCACTGTGGTGTGGCTTCGCCGCAGCCGCCACGCCGGATGCGGCCTTGCTGGCCTTGCGCGAAGGCACGGTGGTCAGCACCGTCGATGGCCAAACGCGCGAGGGGCCGGCCACGCTGCCCTACCACTGGGACCGCATGCACAAGGGCCGGCCGGGCGAAGCGCGCTTCGCGCTGTCCTTCAGCCTGGCGGAGACGCCGGGTGAGCCGTGGGGCCTGTTCATTCCGCGCGTCGGCAGCGCCTTCGACGTCGCACTGAACGGTCGCGTGCTGCAGACCTACGGCAACCTCGAACGCCCCAACGGCGCCGACTACGCCAAGGCGCCGGTCTACCTGCCGATACCGGCACACCTGCTGCGTCCGGGCGAGAACCTCTTGCAGATCCGGATCCGCGCCGACTCGGGCCGTCGCGCGGGGTTGGCGGTTCCGACGATCGGGCCGGCTGGGCCGGTTCGCGGCAGTCTGTTCGCGTCAGCGTACGCCTGGCGCTTCACGGGGGCTGTGTTTCTGTCGGCCTTCAGCATCGTGGTCGGCGCGATCTCGCTGGCGCTGTGGTTCACGCAGGCCGACACGACCGGCGCAGGCCCGCCGCGGCGCGAGCACCTGTACCTGTGGGCGGCGATGGCGGAATTCTGCTGGGCGTTGCGGGTGGCCGACGGCGCCATCCGCGAGCCGCCTCTGTCCTGGGTCGCCTGGGGCGTGCTGATGACGGCCTGCTATTCCGGCTGGGCCGGTTCCTGCCTCATGTTCTGCCAGCATTTGGCCGGCTGGCAGGACCGGCCCGGCATGCAGTGGCTGCAACGTGCGGTGGCTGTCGTCTTCACCATTCCCGTTCTTGCCTGCTATGTGGCGCTGACACGGGCCGAGCCCTTCTGGCTGACCAACTGGCTGGCGCTGGAGATCGTCGCGGTGACCGCCTACGTCCTCTTTTTTCTAGGGGCGACCCTCAGGCGGCCGACGGCCGCGCGGGTGCTGGTGGCGTCGGCGCTGGCGCTCACCCTTGCGGTGGCGGTGCGCGACTGGGTCGTCATCCGCGTCAGCGACGCCTACGGCGACACGACCTGGGTGCGCTACACCTCGCTCTTCTTCGGCATGGCGTTGCTGGGTGTGGTGCTGATGCGTTTTCGAGATGCCAGCGCCCAGTCGCGCGACCTGCTGCGCACGCTTGCCGTCCGCGTGGCCGACCGCGAGCGCGAACTGGCGTCGGTCTATGGTCACCTCGAGCAAGCCGCGCGCGAACAAGAGCGCACGCGGGAGCGCGAGCGCATCCTGCGCGACATGCACGACGGCGTCGGTTCGCACATCAGCTCGGCGATCCGCCAGTTGCTGTCCGGCCAGGCCAGCCAGCCGGAGGTGCTGCGCACGCTGCGCGATTCGCTGGACCAGCTGAAGCTGTCGATCGACGCGATCCAGCTGCCGCCGGGCGACGTGCAGGGCTTGCTGGCCGGCCTGCGCTATCGGCTCGAGCCCCGATTCGCCGGCGCTGGGCTGGTCCTGGAATGGGCGGTGGACGAGTTGCCGCCGCTGCCCCGGCTGGACCCGCCCTTGATGCGGCAGTTGCAATTCCTCCTCTTCGAAGCCGTGTCGAATGTGCTGCAGCACGCGCAGGCACGCCGCCTGCGGATCGAGGCGTCGGCGGCGGGCGCCGGGCTGCGCATCCGGGTGATCGACGACGGCGTCGGCTTCGACGCGGCGCGGGTCCCGCGCGCCCTCGCGCTGCGCGCGGCCGCGATCGGCGCGGCGATCGACGTGCAAAGCCGACCCGGCCGCACGGTCGTCCAGGTCGATTTCGGCGGCTGACGCGGCGCGCGCGTCGATAATCCGCGCCCATGTCGGCCGTCTTCAACCAACCCTCGTTCGCGCGCCGCATCGCGCCCATCTTCCAGGGCTTCGACGGCTTCCTCGCGTTCGCGGTGTTCCTGCTGGCCTGCGCCGGGCTGCTGACGATGTATTCGTCGGGCTACGACCATGGTTCGCGCTTCATGGACCACGGGCGCAACATGCTGTTGGCCGGATTCATCATGTTCGTGGTGGCGCAGGTGCCGCCGCAGCGGCTGATGCACTTCGCGGTACCGCTCTACACCGTAGGCGTGGCGCTGCTGATCGCGGTGGCCATCTTCGGCATCACCAAGAAGGGCGCCAGGCGCTGGATCAACGTCGGCATGGTGATCCAGCCCAGCGAGATCCTGAAGATCGCCATGCCGCTGATGCTGGCCTGGTGGTTCCAGCGGCGCGAGGGCCAGCTGCGGCCGCTCGATTTCGTGGTGGCCACGCTGCTGCTGGCGGTGCCGATCGGCCTGATCATGAAGCAGCCCGACCTCGGTACTTCGCTGCTGGTGCTGGCCGCGGGGCTGTCGGTGATCTTCTTCGCGGGCCTGAGCTGGAAGCTGATCGTGCCGCCGGTGCTGATCGGCGTGGTGGCGATCACGCTGATCGTCGGCTTCGAGTCGCAGTTGTGTGCCGATGGCGTCGACTGGCGGGTGCTGCACGAGTACCAGAAGCAGCGCGTGTGCACGCTGCTCGACCCGACCAAGGACCCGCTGGGCAAGGGCTTCCACATCATCCAGGGGATGATCGCCATCGGCTCCGGCGGCGTGGGCGGCAAGGGCTTCATGCAGGGCACGCAGACGCACCTGGAATTCATTCCCGAGCGCACCACCGACTTCATCTTCGCCGCGTACTCCGAGGAGTTCGGCCTGGCGGGCAACCTGTTCCTGATCAGCGCCTTCATCTTCCTGATCTTCCGCGGCCTGGCGATCGCCATGGATGCGCCCACGCTGTTCTCGCGCCTGCTGGCCGGCGCGGTGACCATGATCTTCTTCACCTACGCCTTCGTGAACATGGGCATGGTCAGCGGCATCCTGCCCGTGGTGGGTGTGCCGCTGCCCTTCATCAGCTACGGCGGCACCGCGATGGTCACGCTGGGGCTGGCGCTGGGCATCCTGATGTCGATCTCGCGCGCCAGGAAGCTGTCGCAGAGCTGAGCCGATTGCCCTCGGTGATGGGTGGGCGAAGCGGGCAGGGCCTGCCGCGCAGCGTGGGGCGAGCAATAATGGTTTCATGATCTCCCGCGAACCCACCATCGAACGCCTTGCCACGGCACAGGCGCTGCTGCTCACGCCCTTCGGACTCGACGAGTCCCACCTCGGCAAGGCGCTCGCCGAGATCAAGGCGCACCAGGTCGACGATGCCGACCTCTACTTCCAGTACACCCGCAGCGAAGGCTGGAGCCTGGAAGAGGGCATCGTCAAGACCGGGAGCTTCAGCATCGACCAGGGCGTCGGCGTGCGGGCCGTGAGCGGCGAGAAGACGGCCTTCGCCTATTCCGACGACATCTCCGAAGCGTCGCTGCTCGACGCCGCGCGCACGGTGCGCGCCATCTCCTCGGCCACGCGCGGCGGCCGGGCCAAGGTGCCGACGCGCAAGGTCGCGGGCAGCCGCTCGCTCTACAACGGGGTCGACCCGATCTCCACGCTCGACAGCACCGCCAAGGTGAAGCTGCTGGAGAAGGTCGAGCAGCTGGCCCGCAGCCGCGACCCGCGCGTGGCGCAGGTCATGGCCGGCCTGGCCAGCGAATACGACGTGGTGCTGGTGGCGCGCGCCGACGGCACGCTGGCGGCCGACGTGCGTCCGCTGGTGCGCCTGTCGGTGACGGTGATCGCCGAGCAGAACGGCCGCCGCGAGATCGGCTCCGGCGGTGGCGGCGGCCGCTTCGGCCTGGCGTACTTCGACGACGAGCACATCGCCGAATACGTCGATCACGCGGTCAAGGCCGCGCTGACCAACCTGGAGGCGCGGCCCGCGCCGGCCGGCGAGATGACCGTCGTGCTCGGCTCCGGCTGGCCCGGCATCCTGCTGCACGAAGCCATCGGCCACGGGTTGGAGGGCGACTTCAACCGCAAGGGCTCGAGCGCGTTCTCGGGCCGCATCGGCCAGCGCGTGGCGGCCAAGGGCGTGACAGTGCTCGACGACGGCACCATCGCCGACCGCCGCGGCTCGCTCAACGTCGACGACGAAGGCAACGCCAGCCAGCGCAACGTGCTGATCGAGGACGGCATCCTCAAGGGCTACATCCAGGATTCGATGAACGCCCGCCTGATGGGCGTGAAGCCCACCGGCAACGGTCGCCGCGAAAGCTACGCCCACGTGCCGATGCCGCGCATGACCAACACCTACATGCTGGGCGGCGACAAGGACCCGCAGGAGATCGTCGCGAGCATCAAGAAGGGCCTGTACGCCACCAACTTCGGCGGCGGCCAGGTCGACATCACCAGCGGCAAGTTCGTCTTCTCGGCGAGCGAGGCCTACTGGGTCGAGAACGGCAAGATCCAGTACCCGGTGAAGGGCGCGACCATCGTCGGCAACGGCCCCGATGCGCTCACGCGCGTGACCATGATCGGCAACGACATGAAGCTCGATTCCGGTGTCGGCACCTGCGGCAAGGAAGGCCAGAGCGTGCCGGTGGGCGTCGGCCAGCCGACGCTGCGCATCGACGGGCTCACAGTCGGCGGCACGGCCTGACGCCACCGCGCAACGACGCTTCTTCACAACCCGTGCTACATTCGCGCCCATGTCGCAACGCGCCGCTTTCTATTTTTCGTACTTTTGGTTCCGGGTTTCCGGCGGCCTAGAGGCGAGCGCGTAAAACAAACGTACACCCCCTCCCAAGACCGCCGGCGCTCACGCCCCGGCGGTTTTTTTATGCCCTTTTGATCCCAGAAACTTAGACCCAGGAGCCGCACGATGACCCAACCCTCCGCCCCGACCAGCGACAGCTGGTATGCGCACGTCGAGAAAACCAGCCAGACCGACGACGAACGCATCAAGGACATCAACGTGCTGCCCCCTCCCGAACACCTGATCCGCTTTTTCCCGATCCGCGGTACCGCGGTGGAGACGCTGATCACCGGCACCCGCCGCAACATCCACAACATCATGGCCGGCACCGACGACCGGCTGCTGGTGGTGATGGGGCCGTGTTCGATCCACGACCCGATGGCCGCGCTGGAATACGCCCGCCGCCTCAAGGTGCAGCGCGACAAGTACGCCGATTCGCTGGAGATCGTGATGCGCGTTTACTTCGAAAAGCCGCGCACGACCGTCGGTTGGAAAGGGCTCATCAACGACCCGTACCTCGACGAGAGCTTCCGCATCGACGAAGGCCTGCGCATCGCGCGCCAGCTGCTGATCGACATCAACCGCCTCGGCCTGCCGGCCGGCAGCGAATTCCTCGACGTGATCTCGCCGCAGTACATCGGCGATTTGATCAGCTGGGGCGCGATCGGCGCGCGTACCACTGAAAGCCAGGTGCACCGCGAGCTGGCTTCGGGTCTGTCGGCGCCCATCGGCTTCAAGAACGGCACCGACGGCAACATCCGCATCGCCACCGACGCCATCCAGGCAGCGGCGCGCGGCCACCACTTCCTGTCGGTCCACAAGAACGGCCAGGTCGCGATCGTGCAGACCAACGGCAACAAGGACTGCCAC
The DNA here is from genome assembly GCA_943372425.1 of Variovorax sp. YR752. Lineage (GTDB taxonomy): Bacteria > Pseudomonadota > Gammaproteobacteria > Burkholderiales > Burkholderiaceae_C > Variovorax. The sequence continues at coordinate 5,679 of CALRYR010000306.1, forward strand.
GTGAT
>CALRYR010000307.1:0-5678 GCA_943372425.1 Variovorax sp. YR752
TCCTCATTGGTCAGGAGTAGGGCTTCGACATCGCTCAGCGGACGGCCTTGCTGCACTTCGAGCACCTTGCGGCCCCAGCTGTCGGGCAGGGCGTCGCGCAGGGTCAGCGGAAGGGCACCGCCGTCGCGCACTCGCTGCGCTGGCAGGACGAAAGGCGCGTCGCGCAATGGCAGGTGCTCCGGATTGAGGGCGAGGGGCGCCGACGAAGCCAGATAGTGCCGGCCGTAGGCGAACTGGCCGGCCTCCATCACGCCGCGCCGCGCCAGCTTCATCAGGCCGATGGGAAGCGCATCCTCGCCCCGTCGCTGGGCGAGTCCCACATACAGGTTTGATTCAGCAAGCGAGTCGTCAGAAGTCACGCTCGTCCTCGCCGACCACGCCTGCGACCGACTGATGGCGCGCGCGACGTACTCGCCGGTTGGCCGCAAGGGCAGCGGGCGCGGGCGCGACCGCGTCCAGCGCATCGAGCTCGCCGAACAGCCACAGCGCATGCGCCCACAGGCCGATGCTCGACCCTGCCTTGCCTGACTCCACAGCGCGCCAGGTGGTGGGCGCGCACAATATGCGTTCGGCCATCTCGGCCACGGTCCAGCCGCGCTGCACCCGGTGAGCCCGCAGCCGCGCGCCCATCCGGACCAGGGCCGCTTGGGCCGGTTCCGGAAGGACGGAGAGAGACAGGCTGCTCTTGGACATCAATAAACAGTCTATTAAGCTTGTTAAAAGATAGTTTATTGGTCAAAACCGCTTTTGGCAAGCGTGAGAACTTGGGAGAACACCCCGTCCCCATCTCCCGGCGACGCCCGATGCGAAGGGCCTCAGCCCGCCAACCCCGCGTAAACGTTCTGCACGTCGTCGTTGGCATCGATCGCCGCAAGGAAGGCTTCGACTTCCTCCAGCTGTTCGGCACTCAGCGAAGCCGGATCGACCGGGTTCTTCGGCTTGTAGCCCAGCTTGGCCGACAGCACGGTGAAGCCCTGTTCGGGCAGGGCCTTGCTCACCAGATCGAGGTCGGTCGGCGCGGTAAGGAAGAGGGTGGTGCCGTCTTCCTCGCCGGGCTCCAGGTCTTGCGCGCCCGCCTCGATCGCGGCGACCTCGGGGTCGGCGCTGGCGGTGGCAGGCGCGGCCTCGATCATGCCGAGATGGTCGAAGTCCCAGGCCACCGAGCCCGAGGTGCCGAGCTGGCCCTTGCGGAACAGCACGCGCATCTGTGGCGCGGTGCGGTTCACGTTGTCGCTCAGGCACTCGACCATCACCGGCACCTGGTGCGGCGCGAAACCTTCGTAGATGACGTGCTCGAAATGCACCGACTCACCCGTGAGGCCCGCACCTTTCTTGATGGCGCGATCAAGCGTGTCCTTGGGCATCGACACCTTGCGGGCCTGTTCGACGACCAGCCGCAGCCGGGCGTTCGACCCCGGGTCGGCGCCGTTGCGCGCGGCGACCATGATTTCCTTGGCCAGCTTGCCGAAGAGCCGGCCCTTGGCGTTGGCCGCCACGTCCTTGTGCTTTGCTTTCCATTGCGCGCCCATGTCGATCTCCTTGCGTTCTGCGTTGCCTGGCGGCGAAGCCGCGACTGTACGCGCGTGCGGGCTGCGGCTTTCCGCGGGTCAGCGCGGTGGCGTCATGCCCTTGGCGGCGAGCGTGGCGGCGGCGCCCGGGCCGGTCATGGCCGCCAGCAGGCTGCGCGCCGCCTCGGCATGCGCGGTGTCGCTGGCGACGGCGCCGGCGTAGGTCGTGCTGTTCTGGATCTCCGCCGGCAGCGGCCCGACGAGTTCGGCACCGCGCACTGGCAGGATCTCGCTGATCTGGTGCACCGCCAGGTCGGCCTCGCCCGTGACCACGCGCTCGGCCACCAATCCGCCGGGCACCAGCACCGCCTTGGCGCGGATCGCGTCGGCGATGCCCATACGCTGGAACAGCCCGTCGAGGTAGATGCCGCTGGAGCCGCCCGCAGCCGGGTCGATGTAGGCGACCTTGCGGGCGTCGAGCAGCGCCTGCTTGAAATCGGCTACCGTGTCGATGCGCGGGCGAGGTGCGCCGGCCTTCACGGCGACGCCGATGTTGACCGTGGCCAGTGGCGTCACGCTGTCGGGCACGACGCGGCCTTCCATTGAAAGTGTCTTGAGTGCGGCCGGCGTCAGCATCAGCACATCGAAGCGTTCACCGGCCGCCACGCGCTTGACCAGGGCGCCTGCCGTGTCGTTCTGGATGTCGAGCCGATGGCCGGTGCGCGCCTCGAAAGCCGGCGCCATGGCGACGACCACCTGCTTGAAGGCGCCAGCCGTCAGCACCTTCAGCGTGTCGGCGTGCGCGGTGATGGCCGTCACGGCGATGATCGGAAACAGAACACTGCGCAGCAGACGTCGCATCGGAAGCCTTGTGAGAAAGATCAAGGTCGGACCCATGGCGGGCATGTGAGTATCCCGCGCAGAGGTGTTCAGCGGGTGCGCAACCGTTCGGCCAGCCGCACCAGCGCGGCCTCGGCCGACTCGGCGATCTCGGTCGAGCGCGTCAGCATCAGGTTCAGCCGCTGGCCCAGGCCTTCGACCATCACGCCGCTGGCACGTTCGCGGATCACGCCGTCGGCCCCGGTCTCGCAGTCGACCGTTGCGGTGACGCGCTCGGCGTAGGTGCCGGGCGCCACGCCGTAGACCACCACCGGCTTGCCCAGCGCGGTGGCGAAGCCGACCTCGAACACCGTGCCCGAATCGGGTTCGTGGCCGCGGAAGGGAACGAGGTTGGCGATCACGCCGTCAGCGTCGCGGATGAGGCGCACGTTGCTCCCGTAGATGCGCTGGGCGCGCTCCTCGTCCCCTAGGCGCAGGTCGGCCGCGATGCCGCCGTCGGAGGGCGGCACGCCCTGCATGCCGAGCGTGTCGCAGAAAGCGACGAGGCGTTCGAAGATCGCCTCGCTGTCGCGGAAGAAGACATCCGGGCCGGCGAGGTAGATGCGGGGGCGTGACGATTCGGAAATGGCGTTGGAAGGCATCGCGCCATTGTGGCGCTACGTCAATCAACGTATTCGGCGTGGTGGGTGCGCTTTGCAGAATCGGTGTCGGTCCCACCACCCCAGACGAGGTCGATGCCATGATTCACGGCGACATTTCCAGCAGCAAGGACACCGTCGGTGTCGCGGTCGTCAACTACAAGATGCCGCGCCTGCACACCCGGGCCGAGGTGCTGGAGAACTGCAAGGCCATCGCCAAGATGGTGGTGGGCATGAAGTCCGGTTTGCCGGGGCTCGACCTGGTGATCTTCCCGGAGTATTCGACGCACGGGATCATGTACGACAGCGCCGAGATGTACGAGAACGCCGCCAGCGTGCCCGGCATCGAAACCGAGATCTTCGCCGAGGCCTGCCGCAAGGCCAAGGTGTGGGGCGTGTTCTCGCTGACCGGCGAGAGGCACGAGGAGCACCCGAACAAGGCGCCGTACAACACGCTCATCCTGATGAACGACCAGGGCGAGATCGTCCAGAAGTACCGCAAGATCATGCCGTGGGTGCCGATCGAGGGCTGGTACCCGGGCAACTGCACCTATGTGAGCGACGGACCCAAGGGCATGAAGATGAGTTTGATCATCTGCGACGACGGCAACTACCCCGAGATCTGGCGCGACTGCGCGATGAAGGGCGCCGAGCTCATCATCCGCTGCCAGGGCTACATGTACCCGGCCAAGGAGCAGCAGATCCTGATGTCGAAGGCGATGGCCTTCGCCAACAACACCTACGTGGCGGTGGCCAACGCGGCCGGGTTCGACGGCGTGTACTCGTACTTCGGCCACTCCGCGCTGATCGGCTTCGACGGCCGTACCCTGGGCGAATGCGGCACGGAAGAAATGGGCATCCAGTACGCGGCGCTCAGCAAGAGCCTGATCCGCGACTTCCGCAAGCACGGCCAGTCGGAGAACCATCTCTTCAAGCTCGTTCACCGCGGCTACACCGGCATGATCAACTCGCGCGAGGGCGACAAGGGCGTGGCCGACTGCCCCTACGAGTTCTACGGCAAGTGGATCGCCGACCCACAAGGCACGCGCGAGATGGTCGAGTCCTTCACGCGCAGCACGGTCGGCACGGCCGAGGCGCCGATCGAAGGCATTCCGAACGAAGAGACGGTGAACCAGCACCGCTGAAGCCGAGCCGATGGCGGACCCGCTCGCGCCCTGGCGCATCGATGCCGAGCCGTACTACCGTGCGCTGGGCGACGAGTGCACGATGTTCGAGGCGGCCTATGCGCAGCGCCTGCCGGTGCTGCTGAAGGGGCCGACCGGTTGCGGCAAGACGCGCTTCGTCGAGCACATGGCGTGGCGCCTCGGCAAGCCGCTGGTGACGGTGGCCTGCAACGACGACACCAGCGCCGGCGACCTGGTCGGCCGCTGGCTGCTCGAAGGCGGCGAGACGCGCTGGCAGGACGGCCCGCTGACGCTGGCCGCGCGCCACGGGGCCATCTGCTACCTCGATGAGATCGTCGAGGCACGAACCGACACGGCGGTCGTCATCCATCCGCTGACCGACACGCGCCGCATGCTGCCGGTCGAGCGCCACAACGAGCTGGTGCATGCGCATCCGGACTTCGCGCTGGTCGTTTCGTACAACCCCGGCGGCGCGGCGATGCTGAAGCCATCGACGCGACAGCGCTTCTGCGGACTGGAGTTCGGTTACCCCGACGCGGAAGAAGAGGCCGAGATCCTGGTGCGCGAAAGCGGCGTCGATGCGTCGATGGCATCGACGCTGGTCGCGCTGGGGCGGCGCTCGCGGCGGTTGGCCGGCCACGGGCTCGACGAGGGCGCGTCCACCCGCATGCTGGTGCGGGCGGCGACGCTGGTGCGCGCGGGCGCTGACCCGGCCGCAGCCTGCCGCATGGCCCTGGTCGCGCCGCTCACTGACGACGCCGCGCTGCGCGATGCGCTGGTGGCGGCGGTCGATGCCTCCTTCTGACGACCACGGTGCGAGCGCGACGACCGCGGCATGGCGCCGGCCGGTCGGGCCGTACCTGCGGCTGCTCTGGAACCTCGCGCCGCCGTTGTTGCACCTGCCCGCGAGCGGCCCCGAAGGCGATGCGCTAGCACCGTTCCTGTCGTCGCACGGCCTGCATCTTCCCGATGCACCCGCTGACACGGCGCAAGCTGCCGCCGCCCATGCCGCCGCGCACCTGTTCTTCTCTCCGCGCATCTTCGTGCGCCATGGCGTCGCGCCGATCACGCAGGCGCTGATCGGTGTGCTGGAAGACGCGCGGGTCGAGGCATTGGCATGGCACCAGCTACCGGGGTTGCTGCGTCTGTGGGCGCCGTTGCACACCGCCGAGCCGCACGATGGGGACGACTTCGAAACGTTGCTGCTGCGCCTGTCGCGCGCACTCATCGACCCGGCCTACGACGATCCTCACCCGTGGGTGCGCAAGGGAAGGGCGCGCTTCGGCGTGGCGGGGGCGAACGTGTTGGACGCCATGGCCCTGCGCGCAATGGCCTCGGCACTCGGCCACGACCTGGGGCAGATGCGCATGGCCTTCAACCCGCGGCACTATCGGCCGGGGCCGGACTACCGTGACGACAACCGCTGGCTGTGGGCCGACACGCCCGACACCACCGAAGGCGCCGTCCCGCCGCCCTCGGCGGCCCCGGCGTCTGCGCGCGTGGGCGACGCCCCCGCGCCGCCGGTGCCGCCCGAAACCGTGCAATGG
>CALRYR010000308.1:0-5675 GCA_943372425.1 Variovorax sp. YR752
TGCGCGGGGCGGAAAGGCCGCCGGAGACGCGCTGGCACAATCCCGCGCCATGACGACCGAACGCCCCCGTCCCCATCCGAGACACGCCTACCGCGCCTTCCACCGCATCTCCACCCGCTGGGCCGACAACGACGTGTATGGGCACGTCAACAACGTCGTCTACTACAGCTGGTTCGACACGGCGGTCAACGCCTTGCTGATCGAACGCGGCGCCCTCGACATCCATCGGGGCCAGACGATCGGCTTCGTGGTGGAGACGCATTGCAACTACTTCGCGCCGCTGGCCTTCCCGCAGACGGTGGAAGCCGGCATCCGCGTGGCGCAGGCGGGGACGTCCAGCGTGCGCTACGAGATCGCACTGTTTGCCGAGGGGTCGGACATGGCGGCGGCGCAGGGGCACTTCATCCACGTCTACGTCGACCGCCAAACCCAGCGCCCGGTGCCGCTGCCGGATGCGCTTCGGCAGGTGGTGGCCGAGCTGCAGGGCTGAGGTCGGCCCCCAATGACAAACGGCGCCCGAGGGCGCCGTTTGTCATGCATTCGCGCAATCGCGAATTACATCTTCTTCATGGCCTTGATGTCAGCCTTGCCCTTGGCTTCGTCGGCCTTGGCTTGCTTCACGCAGGCGCTCTTGGCGTCGCCGGTCTGGTCGTCGCACTTCTCCTTGGCGACTTCGTAGGTCATGTCGACCTTTTCTTCGGCGACCTTGCGCTGGTGGGCAGCGGTGGGCTTGTACGACTGTTCCAGTTCAGCCTTGGCGACCTTCTGGTTGCCGTCGGCTTCCTTGTTGCACACGTCCTTGGCGTTGTCCTTCATCGTGTCGCACTGGGCCTTGGCGACTTTGTGGTCGGCCTCGATCTTTTCCTTGGCGACCTTGTACTCGTCCTTGGTCATCGCGCCGGCCTGGGCACCGATGAAGCAGGTGGACGCGATGGCGAGCATGAGCAGATGTTTTTTCATGAGAGTTCTCCGGTGAGTCTGTTGGATTGATTTTTCGGGTGTGAGCGAAAGAGGGCGGGTCAGTACTTCTCGTACCAGAGGGCGGCGGGCGTGCGGCCTTCGGCGCTCTCCCAGGTCTTGACCTGGTTCTCGGCTTCATCGCGGCTGATGCCGTGACGTTCCTGGATGCGGCCCAGCAGCTGGTCGCGCTTGCCGGCGATGACGTCGAAGTCATCGTCCGTCAGCTTGCCCCACTGCTCCTTGACCTTGCCCTTGAGCTGTTTCCAGTTGCCTTCGATGGTGTCTTTGTTCATGACGATCTCCTTCGTGAATGGTGTTCCACCAGCTCTGCCGCTTCGTTGCTGAAGCCGGTTCGACTGGCGTGGAAGCACTGTCGCCGCGGAGGGTTCCCGACCCGGTAGGACGCCCCGGGCCGGCCCCGTAGGCACAAGCCGACGGGGACCGTGATAATCGAGCGCACGCCGACACCAGAGACACGCGCGCCGCACCATGATCATTCAAAGCCTGCTCGACACCGACCTCTACAAGTTCACGATGATGCAGGTGGTGCTGCACCACTTTCCCGGTGCCCGGGTCGAATACCGCTTCAAGTGCCGCAACCCCGGCGTCGACCTGGCGCGCTTCGCCAGCGAGATCCGCGAGGAGGTCCGCGGCCTGTGCTCGCTGCAGTTCAAGGACGCCGAGCTCGCCTACCTCCGGTCGATGCGCTTCATCAAGAGCGACTTCGTCGATTTCCTCGGGCTGTTCCGCCTGAACGAGAAGTACATCGACATCACGCCCTTGCCGACCGGTGAGCTCGACATCAGCATCAAGGGGCCGTGGCTGCACACCATCCTCTTCGAGATCCCGGTGCTGGCGATCGTCAACGAGGTCTACTTCCGCAACACGCAGAAGCAACCCGACATCGAGGAGGGCCGTCGCCGGCTCGAGACGAAAATCGGCGAGCTGCAGGCCGACGGCCTGTCCGACCTGAAGATCGCCGACTACGGCACCCGCCGACGCTTCTCCAAGGCATGGCACGAAGAGGTGCTGCGCACCCTGACCGCCCGCCTGGGCGCCGTGACCGCGCCGGTGCAGCTGGGCGCCAAGCTGCCGCAGTTCGCCGGCACCAGCAACGTGCTGTACGCGATGAAGCTCGGCCTGATCCCGCTGGGCACCATGGCGCACGAGTACCTGCAGGCCTGCCAGGCGCTCGGCCCGCGGCTGCGCGACAGCCAGATCTTCGGCTTCGAGTCGTGGGCGCGCGAATACCGCGGCGACCTCGGCATCGCGCTGTCCGATGTCTACGGCATGAGCGCCTTCCTGCGCGACTTCGACCTGTACTTCTGCAAACTCTTCGACGGCGCGCGCCACGACAGCGGCGACCCGTTCCAGTGGGGCGAGCGCATGCTGGCGCACTACATCGCCAAGCGGGTCGACCCGCTGACCAAGACGCTGATCTTCAGCGACGGCCTCACGGTGCCGCGCACCATCGAGCTGTATCAGCAATTCCGCGGCCGTTGCCAGCTGGCCTTCGGCATCGGCACCAATCTGACCAACGACCTCGGCTACGAGCCCCTGCAGATCGTCATCAAGATGATCCGCTGCAACGGCCAGCCGGTGGCCAAGCTGTCCGACACGCCCTCCAAGAACATGTGCGACGACGAGAAGTACCTGGCCTACCTGCGCCAGGTCTTCGAGATCGCGTGACCCGCTCCCCGAAAGTGCTTCGACCGATGAAGAACGTGTCGCGCCGCCTGGCGCTGCTGGCTCTGCCCTTGCTGTCTCCCGCCCTGGCGCACGCCGCCGAATTCGACGGCGCCAGCCTGTCGCCACTGTGGGGCGTGCCCTTCGCCGGGCTGCTGCTGTCGATCGCGCTGATGCCGCTGCTGCTGCCGTCGTTCTGGCACCACCACTTCGGCAAGGTGGCGGCCACCTGGGCGCTCGCCTTCCTGCTGCCCTTCGCCGCGGTCTTCGGGCCGGCGCTGGCCGGCACGCAACTCGTGCATGCGGCGCTGGCGGAGTACATCCCGTTCATCATCCTGCTCACGGCGCTGTTTACCGTGGCCGGCGGCATCCACATCCGCGGCAACCTGCACGGCGCGCCCGGGCTCAACGTGGCGATCCTGGCGATCGGTGCGGTGCTCGCCAGCCTGATGGGCACGACCGGCGCGTCGATGCTGCTGATCCGCCCGCTCATCCGAGCCAACGACAACCGGGTGCACAAGGCGCACGTGATCGTGTTCTTCATCTTCATCGTGTCGAACGTGGGCGGCTCGCTCACCCCGCTGGGTGACCCGCCGCTGTTCCTGGGCTTCCTGAAGGGCGTGGAGTTCTTCTGGACCGCGCGCCACATCCTGCCCGACACGCTGTTCGTGACCGGCGCGCTGCTCGCGATGTTCTGGGTCATCGATCGCCATTACTACCGCAAGGAGGGCGTGCTGCCGGTCGACCCCACGCCCGACACGCCACGCCTGGGCTTCGACGGCGCCCGGAACTTCTGGCTGCTGGCCGCCGTGATCGCGCTGGTGCTGATGAGCGGCACCTGGAAGTCCGACATCGTCTTCGAGATCTACGGCACGCCGGTCGGCCTGCCGGGGTTGCTGCGCGATGTCGGCCTGGTCGCCATCACGCTGCTGTCGCTGAAGATCACGCCGGCCGCCGTGCATGCCGACAACCAGTTCGGCTGGGGCCCGATGGCCGAGGTGGCGAAGCTTTTCGCCGGCATCTTCCTGACCATCGTGCCAGTCATCGCGATGCTCAAGGCTGGCACCAGCGGGCCGTTCGGGGCCGTGGTCGCCGCAGTCACGCGGCCCGATGGTCAGCCCGATCCGGCGATGTACTTCTGGGCGACCGGCGCGCTCAGCTCCTTCCTGGACAACGCGCCGACCTACCTGGTGTTCTTCAACACGGCGGGCGGCGACCCGGCCGCGCTCATGACCACCTATGCCAACACGCTGGCGGCCATCTCGGCGGGCGCCGTGTTCATGGGTGCCAACACCTACATCGGCAACGCGCCCAACCTCATGGTCAAGGCCATCGCCGAGGACCGCGGCGTGCGCATGCCCAGCTTCTTCGGCTACATGGCCTGGTCGGGCGCCTGCCTGATCCCGCTGTTCGTGCTCGTCACCTTCATCTTCTTCCGCTGAAACAGGAGCCCCCCATGTCCAAGCCCCACGTCCTCGTCACCCGCGCCGTCTTCCCCGAGACCATCGAAAAGCTCAAGCAGCACTTCGAGGTCGAGGCCAACCAGGACGATGCCGACTGGTCGAGCGAGGAACTGATCCGCCGGCTCCAGGGCAAGCAGGGCGCCTTCACCACCGGCAGCGTGAAGATCGACGAGGCGCTGCTCGCCGCCTGCCCCGACCTGAAGATCTGCGCCAACATGGCCGTGGGCTACAACAACTTCGACGTCGACGCGATGGTGCGCCACGGCGTGATGGCCACCAACGCGCCCGACGTGCTCACCGAGACCACCGCCGACTTCGGCTTCGCGCTGATGATGGCGACGGCGCGGCGCATCACCGAGAGCGAGCATTTCCTGCGCCGCGGCGAATGGAAGAAGTGGCGCTACGACATGTTCGCCGGTGCCGACGTGCACGGCAGCACGCTGGGCATTCTGGGCATGGGCCGCATCGGGCAGGGCATCGCGCGACGCGGCGCGCTGGGCTTCGGCATGGAGGTGATCTATCACAACCGTTCGCGGCTCGACGCCTCGATCGAGTCCGAGCTGAAGGCCGCCTACGTCAGCAAGGAAGAGCTGCTCCAGCGCGCCGACCACCTGGTGCTGGTGCTGCCTTATTCGCCCGCGTCGCACCACGCCATCGGTGCCGCCGAGCTGAAGCAGATGAAGCCGACGGCCACGCTGGTGAACCTGGCGCGTGGCGGCATCGTCGACGACGCGGCACTGGCCGAGGCGCTGCGCAACCACACCATCGCCGCGGCCGGCCTCGATGTGTTCGAAGGCGAGCCGACGGTGAACCCCGCGCTGCTCACGGTCCCCAACGTGGTGCTGACGCCGCACATCGCGAGCGCGACCATGCCGACGCGCCGGGCCATGGCCGACCTGGCGGCCGACAACCTGATCTCGTTCCTCGGTGGCAAGGGCCCGCTCACATCCATCGTTTCCCCCAAGAAGTAAACGGACTGCTCACACGTGTCGACTGCCGAAATCGGACTCTGGATCCTGCTGGCCCTCGCGGCCCTCACCGTCATCCTTCTCGTTGCGCTGCTGATGCGCCGGCCCGCACCCGATCGTCATGCGGAGCTCCTGGCGGCGCTGACCGACGGTACCGAGCGCAGCGAACGCGCCCTGCGGCAGGAGGTGGCCGATTCCGCCCGCAGCACGCGCCAGGAGCTCGGCCAGAACTTCGCCAGCTTCCAGGCCGCGCTGGTGCAGCAGGGGGCCGAGGCCACGCGCACCCAGAACGCGCAGATCGACGCCTTCGCGCAGCAGCTCACGCTGATGCAGAAGACGCTGGCCGACACGCTCAACACGCAGTTGCAGGGCCTGAGCGAATCGAACGCGCGGCGACTGGCCGAGGTGCGCGCCACCATGGAAACGCAGCTCACCCAATTGCAGCAGACCAATACCGCCAAGCTCGACGAGATGCGCAAGACCGTCGACGAGAAGCTGCAGAGCACGCTCGAGGCGCGCCTGGGCGAAAGCTTCAAGCAGGTGGCCGACCGGCTCGACCAGGTGCACAAGGGCCTGGGCGAGATGCAGACGCTGGCCA
>CALRYR010000309.1:0-5670 GCA_943372425.1 Variovorax sp. YR752
TCTCGCCACCCAGCCCGCTGGTAAACAGCACTTCACTGGCAGCAAAGCGTTGGGCACTGCCGGGCAACGCGTATTCGACAATGTGCTCACTCGGGCCGGCCACCATCGTGTACGTCACCCCACCATTGGTGTTGTTGAGCACGGCAGCCCCGATCGTCACGTTGCCTGTGGCCTCGATGGTGGCCGCATGGTTGTTCACCGATGACGCCATGCCCGTGGCGTTGCGCTCGCTGTCGAGCGCGCCGCCGACGTACAGGTCGCCCGCGCTGAAGATCAGCGCGCCGTCGCGGTTGTCGATCGTCTGCGCACCGATGTCCAGACGGTTCCGCGCCGCGATGGTGCCGGCCTTCGTCACGCCATCCACGGTCTCGGCCAGGTTGTTGAGCGTGCCGGCGGCGATCGACAGATGGTCGCCGTAGATGCGGCCGGTACCGATGTTGGTCAACGTGCCGGCGTTGACTTGCGTCTCGCCGCCGTCGATCAGGCCTCGGTTGGTGAGCGTACCGCTGGCATTCACGATGGTGGTGTCGCCTGCCATCTCGCCGGTCGCGGTGTTGTCGATGTTGGTCCCGCTCACGGTAAGCACCTGGCCTGCTGCAAGCTTGCCGCTGTTCGTCAGCGTGCCGGTCGTGCCATAGCTGAGGTTGCCGGTGGCGGTGATCTGCGCGTCGTTCACGACATCACCCGTCAGCGCAATGGCCAGGTTCTTGCCCGAGGTGAGGACGCCGTTGCCGGTCAACGCCGCCGCGTCGACTGCGACCGAGGTGTTGCCGACCAGCGTGCCACCGCTTCCGTTGACCACGACCAGTTGCTTGGCGCTGGTGTTGGCATCCGCAATGCGCAGGGTGTCGCCGGCAGAGAGCAGGCCGCCCGTATTGAGCACGCTGCCGCTGCTCGTGACCGTCACATTGCCGTCGGCGCGGACCGCGCCACCGCTGTTGTCAAACTGGTTGGCGGTGATGGCGACGTCTGCGCCCTCGATGCCCTGGTCCGTGCCTGTGGTGGTCCTGTTGACCACGGTGCTCGCATTCAGCGTCGTGTGCGCGCCGGAGCGTACCAGGCCGGAGCTGTTGTCGATCGCCATGCCACTGAGCGCGAGATCACCGATGGTAAGCGTCTGCCCGCCGCGGTTGTCGTAGGTACCGGCTCCCACATCGGCGGCCAGTTTCGACTGCCCGAGAACGAGACCACCGTTGGCGTTGACGAGACCCTGCAGGTGCGCGTCGATGTCGCCGCTGGCGCCCAGGAAGCCTGCGCTGTTGTCGATGACGCCTGCTGCCAAGGTCAGCGCCGCACCGCTGGCAATGCCGCCAGGGGTTGCTGCTTGAACACTGCTGTAGCCAGCGGCATTCCGGTTGGAGAGCGCGCCGCCATGGGTGTCGATGGACATCGCGCCACCCGACTGCAGCAGACCTGCGTCGTTGGTCAACGCGCCCGATTGCACGTCCAGCGTGGTCGTCGAAACGACCGTTCCACCTGCATTGTCGAAGGTCTGGCCATGGGAATCGATGGCCACGGAACGGCCCGTGACCTTGCCGCCAGCGCCCTGAAAGCCCGCGTTGTCGAGGACGACGGCGTTTTCAGCTTGCAGCGCCCCGGCCGCGTTGACGGTTGCCGCCTCGGTGGTGACGCGCAGGTCACCGTGCACCGACGCCGCCGTGCCGCGTGTGTTGTCGAAGCTCTGCGCGCGGAGGGTCGTGTCGCCGTTGGCAGCGATCGTCCCGCCGATGTTCGTGGCCGCCCCGTCGATGACGGCAGCCAGGTTGCCGACGGCTGTCAGCACGCCACCATCGTTGTCCAGCCCCTGGGCACGGATCGCCGCATCGCCGGTCGAGCCGATGTGGCCGCCATTCGTGTTCTGCATATGCGAAGCGTCCAGCACCAAATCACCGGCGCTCAAGGTGCCACCGTCATTGCGCAGCACCTGGCCCGCCCCAGCGCTCGCGGTGACGGTCAGCGTCCCAGGTGTTGCGACGGTCGCGCCGCTCGTGACCACGTCGCCTTGGTCGGCTGCAATCGCGAGGTTCGCACCGTTGGTCTGACTACCGCTCAGGTTTACGCTCCCGCCCTGCAGCACGACATCGCCTGCCGCAAGGTTGGTGCCTTGGGCAACCAGGTCGCCCGTCGTCGTGACCTTCAGATCACCGATGCCCGCGGCTGCTCCATTGGACTGGATGCCCGCGCCGAGCACACCCGCAGCACTGCTGTTGACGTTGGCGGCGGAAAGCACAGCATGCCGACCGGCCGTGATGCTGCCCTCATTGATCAAGGTGCCTGCCACGGCGAGGTTCAGATCGTTGCCGGCACGCACGATGCCGGCGCTCGTATTGACCAGGCCTCCCGCCTGGATGCCAACGTCGGCGCCAGCGACGATCACACCGCCGCCATTCGATATGGCGCTGCCGCTGCCCAAGACCACCGAGCCGCCGGCAGACAGCGTTCCCGTGCCGTTGTCGGTCTCACCACCCGCGTGCAACACCGTGTCGCCCTGGCTGACGAGAGAGCCGCCGCGGTTGCTCAAGTTGCCCGTCGTGTCGATCGCGATCTGTCCTGCGTGCAGGGTGCCGCCTGTATTGTCGAAGCTGCCCACGTTCGCACTGAAGTCGCGGCTCACGTTGAGCGTGCCGCCCGCGTTGCTGAAGTGCTCGCCCGTGACCGCCAGCGTGCCGACGCTCAACGCGCCGCCGGTATTGTCGATGCGCGGCGTGTTCAGCGCGATCTCGCCGCCTGCGTAGATGCGCCCGCCGTCGTTGAGCACGCTGCCAGCCGCCACGATGGCGCCCGGGCCAGTCGCGGCCGCTGGCTGCAGCGGCGTGACTTCGCTGATGCCGGCGGTGGCCGTCGCCGTGCCGGTCGTGGTGGTGCCGGCGTCCGTGCCCACTGCACCGGTGCTGGTGCTGGTGCTGGTGCTGGTGCTCGGCGTGCCCGTTGCCGGATCTGCAGTTGCGACTGGCTCGGCCCCGATCATTCCGCCCTGCGTATTGCTCAACACCGGCGCGGTGACGCTGATGTCCCGCGTGCCCGCCTGCCGGATCGTTCCGCCCCGGTTGTCGATGTCGCTTGCACTGCTCAGTTCGACCTTCGCCCCTTCGAGCGTGCCGGTGTTCTCCAGCCGCCCGGCCGCCGTCACGACGAGCCCACCGGCGCCCGCACCGATATGTCCCGCGTTGCGCACGCCCACGCCCGCTTCGGTCCCCACCAGCGTGATCTTCCCGGCGTACATGCCGCCCAGCGCCGCCACATCGAGTGCGAAGCTCGGCGCCGCGCCGTTGCCGGTGGTCGGCGTGGCCTGGTTGCTGTCGGCGCTGACCTGGTTCACACCAGCCACCACTTTCAGCTCGTTCGCCCAGATGCCTGCGTTGACCTGCACCGCCCGCGCGAGGATGGCCGCGTAGTCGGTCTTGCCCGCGTCCAGCCCGGCACCGTCGATGCTCACATTGCCACCGCGCACGACGAAGCTGTCGAGCCCGCCCTGGGCGTTGAACTGCGGTGTACCGGTGGTCAGCGTTGCACGGCTGGCGTTGATGAAGCCACCGCCATCGACCTGGATGCCCGCGGGGTTGGCGATGATCACCTCGGTGCGCGGGCCGGCCACTTCCACGTAGCCGCGCAGTTGGCTCGGGTTGGCGCTGTTGACCTCGTTGAGGATGACCCGGGCCGAGCCGGTCGCCAGCCATGGGTTGCCCTGCACCCAGCCGCCCAGTTGGGTCTGGGCATTGCCGCGGCTGTTGTTGAGGACGGCGCCATTGCGCTGCACGTCGAACTGCGAATACGTGTTGCGCGAAACGCCCGCAGCGCTGGGGGTCTGGATGTTGACCACCGGTACGCCGTTGGCCGCACCGAGCACGGTGGGGCGCTGGTTGCCGGGGGCATTGGGGTCGGCCACGATCTGGGCATGCAAGGGGGCGCTCATCAAAGCTGCGGCGATGGCCGCCACGCTGACGACGGCACTGCCGGCGCCTGCGCCGCCACCCGTGGCTTTGCGCGCACCACGGCCGGTGCTCTTGGCCGTCTCCTGCACGACCATGCGCAGGCCGCGCGCTACGTTGAAGACGATGCGGTGTAGATGCTTGTTCATCGGAGCCCCTTCAACGTATTGCGTCGAGACTGCTCACGAGCGCGGCGGCTGCAGTGCTTGCAGAGATCATCACGCCAGCAAGGATCGCCATGAGCACAAACAGCAAAAGCAAGATGGCGATGGCGTGCAGGCACATGCGGCTGTCAGCCAGCATCACCTTCACGAAAGCCGTGTTGAGCTTTGCGCCGCGTAGGCCCTGAGCCTTCAGTTCGCAGAGCATTTGGGCGCGGCGCTTGTAGAACCGCTTAAAGAGCTTCTCGTTCAACAGTGAAGCGTTGGCGAGGAAAGCAATAAGTGCGGCGCCAAGAAACACTGCTGCAAACAACACTCGGCCAGCGTTTAACAGCGGCTGGGTGGCTGAAGACGTTCGAATCAAAAGAACCCCAGCGAAAGTACCTAGCAAAACGGGCGAAGCAAGGTGCGCAAGGAAATCCAGATAGGGCTGGCGTGCTTCGGCGAGCCACGAAGGTTTCGGGTCTTGATCACTCATTTGCATGTCCTTCAAAAGCTGTAGTTCAGGTTGAAGCCCGCTGTGGTCTTCGCCGTGCGATACCCCTCGGGCTTCTTGATGGGCGCACCGACGAACACGTCGTAGCTCAGGCCCTTGGGCAAGGGGAGCGCCCCTCGTAGCCCGACCACGCCACCGGTGAGGCGCCTGCCCTGCAGGTACTCGGCCGACGCACCACCCACCTCCCCGTGGTCGATGCCCAGATACAGCTCTGCCCCGGTCTGGCCCAGTGCCCAGCCGATGTCGTTGCGCACCAGCCAGCCGCGCTCGGCCATCAGGCTCGTCTCGCCGTCGAAGCCGCGCACGGTGTAGCGCCCGCCGATGGAGAAGCGGTCCTGCGGCGTGAGCGGGGTGCGGTTCCATTGCGCGCGCCACAGCGCCGTGTAGCGCAGCTTCTGCGGGCCGAGTTGGAAGGGCAGATTCAGGTTGGCGTCGGCGGCGATGAGGCGGAAGCGCGATGTGCCTTCGCCGAAGAACTCCTCGGGCGCCGGCATCGCCCCGAAGGCGCCGGTGCCGCGGCGGTACTGCAGGTTGGCGTCGAGCGTGGCCTGGCCGATGAACTCGCGGTGGTTGGCGCCCAGTTCCCAGCCGGCGACGACGCGCCGCTGCACCTCGATCTCGGTGTCGTCGATGAAGTTGTTCGAGGCGCGCCGGAAGCCGCGCAGCCATACCGTCGTCTTGCGGCTCTTGTCGCGGTACATCAGCCGTGACAGCCGCAATTCGGCGTTGCGCGATTCGCCGGCGTAGACATAGTCCTGGCTGAAGCCGGCCACGCTCTGGTGGTACTTGCTCTGACTGGCGGTGGCGCCCAGCAGCCAGTGGCCGAAGGGCACCGAGTAGTGCAGGGTCTGGCCGCTGGTGCCCTGGCCGTCATGGTTGAAGAGGTCGTGGTTGACGCTGACATAGGCCAGGTCGTTCAGCCCCAGCGGGCCGTCCCAGGCCAGGGTGGCGCCGCCCTGGGTGCGGCCGGTGGACTTCGTGCCGCTGTCGTCCAGGCTGAGCGTGGCGCGCAAGGGACCGAGGGTGCGTTGCGCCCGGCTGTAGTTGACGACCAGGTCGCTGTCGCCGGGCTGGGCACCGGGGG
>CALRYR010000310.1:0-5655 GCA_943372425.1 Variovorax sp. YR752
TGACGTAGTCCGCCGAATGGCAGATCGCGCATTTCTGCATCGCGATGGCGTAGCCCGGCAGCTTCGACGGGCGCAGCTTCGACGTGTCGGGCTGCAGCTTGATGTCGGGCGGCGCGGCCAACGCGTTGAACGCGATCAACACGCAGCAGCCAAGAACGGCGCGGGCCAAAAAAGTGGTGGTTTTCATGGCGTGTCCTCAGGCGATGGTGACCGGCGTGGACTCGACCACATGGCGGCGGTAACCTGCCGGATTCCAGTCCACCGTGGCAGGCTGGCCTTCGCCCTTCTGATTGGTCGCGCGGACCATGAGCACGGCTCGGCCCTTCTTCGCGAAGCTCACCGGTGCCCGCCATTCCCGAAACGAGAAGCGCCCCAGATCCTTGCCGAGCGTCGCCGCCTTCCAGCTCTGGCCGCCGTCGATGGAGACTTCCACCGTCTTGATGCCGGCACCGCCATCGAAGGCGATGCCCTTGAGTTCGATCGAGCGAGCGGAAGGCAGGATGCCACCGGCCTGGACGCTGGTGATGAAGCTGCGCACGGGCAGCGTCGAGATCGGCCGCGTCTTCGCCGCTGCGGAACCCGGTGCCACGCACTGGCAGTCGTTGTCGGGCACGCGGTAGGCGGTCGTCATGAACAGCGCGTCATGGCCGTCGAACACATGGTCGATGACCTCGATTTCCGAGAGGTGCTTGACCCAGTAGGTGCCGAAGTAGCCCGGTACGATGAGCTTGACCGGGTAGCCGTTGAGGAACGGAAGGTCCTTGCCGTTCATGCCCCAAGCGAGCATCGGTTCGTCCTGCAGCGCGTGTTCGATGTCCAGCGCCTTGCGAAAGTCCGAGGTCGCGGGCAGCACCGGCGTGTCGAGGCCGTTGAAGGTCACCTGCCGGGCACCCGCAGCCACACCCGCCTTCTCGAGCACCTTGCGCAGCGGCACGCCGACCCAGCGGGCATTGCCCATCGCGCCATTGGCGAGCTGGGCGCCGAAGACGCGCGGCGACGAGTACCCGCGGCTGTTGCCGGAACACTGATTGACCGCCACCACTTCCACAGGCTCTGCCAATGCCTTCAGATCGGCCAGCGACAGGTTCAGCGGCGTGTTGACCTTTCCCTTGACGGTGAGCCGGTAGGTAGCAGGGTCGACCGCCAGCGGGATGTTGGCCAGGTGGTAACGCACGAAGAAAGCGTCGTTGGCGGTGATCGGCCCTTCGTTGAAGACTGAGAACGGCGTTTCCAGATGCGGCGGCCGGGTGTGAACGCGAATCAGCGGCCGTTTTTGCGGGTACGTCACCATGGGGCGCGGTCCGTCGGCAAAGGTCACGCCTTCGCCAGTATCGCGACCAGCCGCCAGCGCGGCGAGCGGCGACGCACCCAGCGCGAGAAGACCGGCGCCCTGGACGAAGCGCCGACGGGATGGAGGGCGCTTGGCGTCGTGCTGCGCGGTGGGTGTGGCTTCGCGACCTGATCTCATGGTTTGTCTCGTTTGTTAGATAAATACAGTGGCTATTCAGGGTGTCTTCCAACACCACTTCTCGAAGATTGCTTGTGCTGCAGGCGATCTCAGGTAGTCCACGAGCGCTTCTTCACGGCGCGGCCTTCTGCATCTTTGCCGCAGGCGCAGCCAGCGTCGCCTCCACACGGTTGCTCGCCAAGTCCACTTTGGCGATTCCCAAGTCTTCGTTCAGAACATAGGCCGTCTTGCCGTCGCGCGTGAAGACGATGGCTTGCCGCGGCTCCTTGAATCCGGTGATGGTGGCGACCACGCTCTTGCTCGCTACATCGATGACGGACAGGGAGTTGTCGCCCAGGTTGCCGGCGTAGACGCGCCTGCCGTCGGGCGACAGCGCCGCACCATACGGGTCCTTTCCGACGGGAATCGTCGACTCGATGGCGCGCTTGTCCAGATCGACGACCGCGATGGTGTTGCTGCCGCTGTTCGCAGCGAAGAGCGTCTTGCCGTCGGCGGTGACTGAGATCGCGCGCAGCTTGTTGAACCCGGTGATCTCGCCGTCGATCCTGTTGGTCGCCGTGTTCACGATGGTGATCTTGTCGCCCATGAAGTTGGTGACGTACAGCGCCGATCCGTCGGGACTCAGGCGCACGCCCTGGCGCGGCTGCGCGAAGCCGGTGATGACGGCGCGCGGTTCGCCGCTTGCGAGATCGAAACGCGTGACGGTGCTGGCGGCCTGGTTGTTCACGTACATCGTGGCGCCGTCCTTGCTCAGCACGGTGCCGAAGGCACCGGGGCCTGCCGGCAGGCTGCTGACCGTCTTCAGGCTGGACGTGGCGATCTTCGCCACGGTGCCCAGGCTGCTGTCCGAAACATAGAAGAACTCGCCAGACGGCGCGAACACGATGTTGCGTGGCGTCACGAAGCCATCCAGCACCTTGCGCACCTTGCCGGTCTTCAGGTCGTAGACGACGACGTCCGGGCGTTCGCTGTACGACACCACGGCCGTGCCCTCGTCCGGGCTGAGCGCCAGCGAATTGTTGTGGATGGCACCGTCGAAGGTCCAGCGCTGCGTCGCACTTGCGGACGCTGCGACAGGCGCCGGCTGTGCCGTGACCGTCGAAGGGATCGAGGCGAGTGTCGAGAGGGCGAGGCACAGCGAGAGTGCAAGAGGACGGAGTTTCATGAGATTCTTTCGGTTGTCTGGATGGATGGACGAATGGCGGGGGCGATTTATTCCAGGTCCGCCCTGTCATTTGAGGAGTGCAGTGATTCCCGCGTTGATGGCGAAGCCGCCGCACACCAGCCAGACGAAGAGCACGGCCGCCAGCGCCAGCGGCTTGATGCCGGCCTTGCGGATGGCCGAGACGTGCGTCGTCAGCCCGAGGCCGGCCATGGCCATCGCCAGCAGCACGGTGTCGATGTCGATCACCTGCGTCACCACCGCATGGGGCAGCAACGCGAGCGAGTTGAGCCCGGCGACCGCCACGAAACCGAGGGCGAACCAGGGAATCACGATGCCGCCGCGTGGCGAGGCTTTGCTTTCGTCGCCGCCGTCGACAGCATCGGCATCCTTGGCGCTGGAGCGGGAGAGGTAAGCCGACAGGATGATGAGGAACGGCGCCAGCATCATCACGCGGACCATCTTGGCGATGACGGCGGTGTTCGCAGCCTGCTCGCTGACGGCACGACCGGCAGCGACCACCTGTGCCACTTCGTGGATGGTCGAGCCGGCGAACACGCCGTAAGCGGTCGGCGACAGGTCGAACAGCCGGTATTGAGCGACCAGGTGATACAGCACCGGATACAGGAAGATCGCCAGCGTGCCGAACACCACCACCGTGGCCACCGCGACCATCACGTGCTCGGCGCGACCGCGCACGACGGGTTCGGCCGCCATCACAGCTGCCGCGCCGCAGATCGAACTGCCGGCGCCGATCAGCATGGCCGTCTTGCGGTCGAGCCCGAAGACTCGGGTGCCGAGGAAGCAGGCGAGCCCGAAGGTGCTGCACAGCACCGTGGCGTCGATCGCGACGCCGGTCCAGCCCACGTTACCGATGTCCTGGAAGGTCAGGCGCAGGCCGTACAGGATGATGCCCAGGCGCAGCAGGTTGGCCTTGGAAAAGGTCACGCCGCCGCCGGCCGCGGCGCCTATGCGGGGGTAGACGGTATTGCCGACCACCATGCCCAGCACGATGGCCAGGGTCAGCGCGCTGATGCCGTTGGACTGCAGCCAGCCGATCTTGCCCAGTTGGATCGACACGAAAGCCAGAGCGCCCGTGAGTGCGAGACCAGGAACCAACAGGCGTACACGGTGCATCGCTGCGGGGGTGTGCGTCAGGTGGGCTGCGGAAGTGGCGGTGTGCATCGTTTTCTCCATCACGTCGTTTTCGGAAGGCATGAACGAACTTTGAACCGGCACGATCTATCCGACAAACGGATACTTCCGCTATAACCTAGCCATCGAACAGGTAACGAAAGCGTTTGGATGCGCCTGACATTGCGTCAACTCCTGATCTTCACGGCCGTGGCGGACACCGGCAGCACCACGGCCGCCGGTGAGCGCGTCGCACTGTCCCAGTCGGCAACCAGTGGCGCACTGAACGAACTGGAGAGCCTGCTCGGCGCCCAACTGTTCGACCGCATCGGCAAGCGCTTGCTGCTGAACGACAACGGCCGTGCGCTGCTGCCGCAAGCCAGGTCATTGCTCGACGGCGCACAGGAGATCGAAAGCCGGTTCGGTCTCGGAAGCGCGGGCGCTGACACCGCGCCGCTGGTCACGCGACTTCGCGTCGGTGCCAGCACGACGATCGGCAATTACGTGCTGCCGGCGCTGATCGCCGGCTACAGCAGGACGTGGCCCGGTGCCGCAGTGGATGTCGTCATCGGCAACACGCGCGACATCGCTGCGGCCGTGACCCGCCTGGAGGTCGACATTGGTCTGATCGAAGGGCCCTGCCACGAGGCCGAGCTTCGAGTGACGCCATGGCTTCAGGACGAGTTGGTCATCGTGGCTGCACCGACGCATGCGCTGGTGCAGGAGGGCGTGCAGGCACGCGTTCCGTTGAAGGCCTTGCGGCAGGCACGCTGGTTGCTCCGTGAGCCGGGTTCCGGCACGCGCGAGGCCGTGGAGCACGTGTTGCTGCCGCACCTCCACCACCTGGACGGCGACATGCAGCCGGGCAGCACCGAGGCGATCAAGCAGGCGACGGCCGAAGGCCTCGGGCTGGCTTGCCTGTCGCTGTGCGCGGTGCAGGACCTGGTGACACTCGGCAGACTGGTCGTTCTGCGAACCACGTTGCCTCGTCTGACTCGCCGCTTCTATCTGGTGCACCATCAGAAAAAGCGCCTTTCGGGCAACCTGCAACGCTTCGTGGCGCACTGCGAGCGTCTTGAAATGGAATCCCCGTGGCTGCCAACGAATTTCCCGAAGAAGTAGCGTCTCCCAGACGCGGTCGTGCGCGCCTGTGGGCCATGGGACCGGCTGCCGAAACGTTGCGCGTCTGGTGGTGGGCGGCCGTGACGGGCGCGCTCGCTGCGGCTGCCGTCTTGGGCTTCCGGTGGTTGACGCAATGGGTCGAGGAACTCGCGACCGGTCAGCGCGGCGGACTGGTCGAAGCCGCGTTGTCGTTGTCGCCCTGGCACCGCGCGCTGGTCTGCACCTTGGGCGGCTTGCTCGCAGGGCTGGTCCTGCAAGGCGGAACGGCCTGGACCAGGCGGGGCCCGGGCGGCGCGGCGAACCTCGACTACATCGATGCCGCGCGCGCAGGAAGAGTCGACCTGAACGATCGAACGACGTTGACACGCACCGTGTCCGCGCTCTTATCCGTCGGCACGGGCGCTTCCATCGGACGCGAAGGGCCGATGGTCCAACTGGCTGCCTGGGTCAGTGCGCGGCTGGCACGACTCGTCGCGACGGCGCCGGAACAACGCAACACGCTGCTGGTGTGCGGCATCGCCGCAGGCATCGGCTCGGCCTATCACGCACCCATTGCGGGCGTCGTCTTCGTTCTGGAACTGGCGCTCGGTTTCCTCGCGCGCCACACGGTCGCTCCGGTGCTGATCGCGTCGGCCACGGCCAGTTCACTGATCTACTGGCTGGTCGAACCCAAACCGCTCTACGACGTTCCGCCTGTCGTCATGGCACCGACGAGCCTCGGTATCGCCTTACTCGCCGGCGTGCTGTTCGGGGGGTTGGGCTGGGGGTT
>CALRYR010000311.1:0-5655 GCA_943372425.1 Variovorax sp. YR752
AACAACAACGCAGCGTCGCACGCTTCCGCCACGACGGTCCGCTGCGCATTCTTCAAAGCCTCTACCCCGAAGGCGACCCGATCTGTCACAACGTACTGGTGCACCCGCCGGGTGGTCTCGTCGGCGGCGACACGCTCGACATCGCCATCACCGGCGCGGCCGGCAGCCACGGCCTGGTCACCACGCCCGGCGCGACGCGCTTCTACCGCTCCGAAGGCGAGGCTGCTGTGCAGCGTACGCAGATCAAATTGGCCACCGAAGCGCGCCTCGAATGGCTACCGCTCGAAGCGCTCTGCTACAGCGGCTGCAAGGCCGAGAACCGCCTGCGCATGGAGCTCGCCCCCGGTGCCGAATTGCTGGGCTGGGACGTGACCGCCCTCGGCCTGCCCAACGCCGGCCTGCCCTTCGCGCGCGGCAGCCTGCTGCAACACATCGAAGTGCCGGGCGTGTGGCTCGAACGCGGCCGCATCGACGCGACCGACCTGCGCCTGCTGCAGAGCCCGATCGGCCTGGCCGGCCAGCGCTGCATCGCGTCGCTCTTCTTCGTGGCCGGCACGCCGATTCCGAAGGCGCGCCGCGCGTTGCTGCTCGACAGCGCACGCGCACTGGCCGAGGCGCACCCACTGGTGCTCGGTGCCGGTGCCACCGCACCGCATGCCGAAGTGGTCGTGCTGCGCGTGCTGGCGCCGGTGGTCGAACCCGCGATGCAGTTGCTGCGGCAGGTCTGGCAGGCCTGGCGCGCCGAGCTCTGGCAATTGCGCGGCGCCACGCCACGCATCTGGTCGATGTAGGGCCCTCGTTCAGGCCACTTCGACCCGGTCTCTGCCTTGCGCCTTGGCGCGATAAAGCGCCGCGTCGGCCCGTGCCAGCAAGGCATCGAGCGTGTCGGCCGGTCCCTGGAACACGGCGAGGCCGATGCTGACGCTGAGCCGGCCGATGCCGGCGGCTGCCAGCGACGACGGGGCCGCGAAGGGTTCGCCCGCCTCCGTGCGCAGGCGCTCGGCCACGGCCCGCGCGCCGTCGCGCGCCAGGCCCGGCAGCACGACCAGGAACTCCTCGCCGCCGTAGCGCCCCAGCCGCGCCGCCGGCGGCAGCGGGGCCTGCAGGCGCAACGTCAGTTCGCGCAGCACCTCGTCGCCCGCTTGATGGCCGAACTCGTCGTTGACCCGCTTGAAGTGATCGGCGTCGAGCATCAGCAGCGCCAGCGCGCCGTCGTCGTCACCGCGCCGTGCGCGCGTGACTTCGTGCTCGCAGCGCGCGATCAGCGCGCGCCGGTTCAACACGCCGGTCAACGGGTCGTGCGTGGCCATGAACTCGAACTCCAGCCGAACGCGCTCGGTGGCCATGAGCACGGCAGCGATGCTCAGCAGAAGCGCCGTGACCGAGTACATGATGATGTAGATCGACTGCAGCCAGGTCACCTCGAGCAGCCCGATGCCCGCCTCGCCCGCGATCACGCTCAGGAAGCGCAGGCCCGCCACCAGCGACTGCAGCAACAGCAACCCGGTCATGAGACGCATGCCGACGCTCTCCATGCGGTGTCGCAGGTAGAGCCAGGCGTGAGCGAAGAACAGTGCCGTGATCGCCAGCGTGAAGACCGCCAGCCGCGCCGCGTAGCTGGGCTGCACATCGGAAAACCAGAACAGCACGACACCGAGCAACAGCGTCACGGTGCTCCAGAGGCGCGTGTCGCGTTCATGGCCGAGAAAGAGCTGGCTGCCCGCGTAGTACAGGATGCAGCCCTGGAACAGCACCATGTTCGCCAGCACGATGCTGAAAACGTCGGGCAGGACGCCGCGCAGCGCGAAGAGCACCGTGCTCGCGAAGCTGACGAGCGGCGCGAGCGTCCATTCGCGCAGGCCGCGGATGCTCGGCGGGTAGCTGCGGCGCATCGAGAACAGCACGACGGACATCAGCAAGCCCATCACACCGGCAAGCACGATGATGGAGCGCGGGTCCAAAGCGGACGTCGAGGTCTGCATGAATCGGGGAGATGAAGGGCGGGCGGACGTGGAGGTTAACGCAAGCGCGTGAACCCGCACTGCCCAAGGATCACCGACCTTGCGCGGCAGTTCGGGAAATGCGCCGACACCGGCGACGGCCGCGCACGGTCACAGTCGAACGCCTGCATGACCGCCGTCCACACCGACATCCCCGCCCGCCTCGACCGCCTGCCCTGGTCGCACTGGCACTGGCGCGTGGTGATCGCGCTGGGCGTTGCGTGGGTGCTCGACGGGCTGGAGGTCACGCTGGTCGGCTCGCTCGGCGGCGTGCTCGAACGCAACGACACGCTCGGGCTCAGCGCCGCGCAGATCGGCGGCGCGGGCTCGCTCTACATCGGCGGTGCCGTCGTCGGCGCGCTGGTGTTCGGACGGCTGGCCGACCGGTGGGGCCGTAAGAAGCTGTTCCTCATCACGCTGGCGGTCTACACGGTGGCGAGCTTCGCGACCGCCTTCTCGCCCGGCTTCCTGTTCTTCGCGTTCTGCCGCTTCATGACGGGCGTGGGCATCGGCGGTGAGTACGCGGCCATCAACTCGGCCATCGACGAACTCATTCCCGCGCGCGTGCGCGGCCGGGTCAACCTGGCGATCAACGGCAGCTTCTGGGTCGGCGCCGCGCTGGGCGCCGGCATGAGCCTGGTGCTGCTCGACCCGCGCGTGCTGGGCCCCGTGTGGGGCTGGCGCGCCGGCTTCGCGCTGGGTGCCCTGCTCGCCGTGGCGATCCTGCTCGTGCGCCGCGATGTGCCGGAAAGTCCGCGATGGCTCATTGCGCACGGCCGCGCCGACGAAGCCGAGGCCATCATGCAACGCATCGAGGCGGAGGTGGCCGCGCAGCACGGCCCGCTGCCGCCGGTGACCGAGCGCCTGGGCTTCGTGCGCCAGGCGGCACCGTCGATGCGGCAGGTGGCGCAGGTGCTGTTTCTTCGTTACCGGCAGCGCAGCGCAGTGGCGCTCGCGCTGATGGTGTCGCAGGCCTTCTTCTACAACGCCATCTTCTTCACCTATGCGCTGGTGCTCACGCGCTTCCATGGCGTGCCCGAAGGGCGCGTGGCGCTGTACATCTTTCCCTTTGCGCTGGGCAACGTGCTGGGGCCGCTGCTGCTGGGGCCGCTGTTCGACCGGGTCGGGCGGCGCCGGATGATCGCCTTCACGTACACGCTGTCGGGCGTCGGCCTGGCGCTCACCGGCGCGGCCTTCATGGCCGGCTGGCTGACCGCGCTGACGCAGGCGCTGTGCTGGTCGGCGGTGTTCTTCCTGGCCTCGGCTGCCGCGAGTTCGGCCTACCTGACGGTGAGCGAGGTGTTCCCGCTGGAGATGCGCGCGCTCGCGATCTCGCTGTTCTACGCGGTGGGCACGGGCGCCGGCGGCTTCGTGGCGCCCTGGCTCTTCGGCGTGCTGATCGAGACCGGCAGCCGCGGCGCGGTCACCGTCGGCTACGGCATCGGCGCGGCGCTGGTGATCGGCGCCGGGCTCATCGCGCTGCGCTGGGGCGTGAATGCGGAGCGCCGATCGCTGGAAGACATCGCGCCGCCCATGGGCAGCGCCGAGCACCGATAGCTCAGTGCAACGCGCGTCGGCGCGAATCGGCCAGCGCCCACGCGAAGATGCCCAGCCCGGCCAGCCCCAGCAGCGCGCCAACCCAGCCGGTCGACGTCCACCCCAGACCCGCGCTGATGGCCACTCCGCCCAGCCAGGCGCCGAGCGCGTTGGCCATGTTGAAGGCCGAATGGTTGAGCGCAGCAGCCAGCGTCTGGGCGTCGCCCGCCACGTCCATCAGCCGGATCTGCAGGGCCGGCCCGATGGCGACGATGGTGCCGATCAGGAAGGTGGCGATCGACGCCGTGACCACATGCTGCGCCGCGAACACGAACAGCACCAGCACCACCACCGACCACACCAGCAGGCCGCCGATGGTGCGCATCAGCGACTTGTCGGCCAGGCGCGCCCCGAGCAGGTTGCCCGCCACCATGCCGAGGCCGAACAGCGCCAGCACGAAGGGCACGTGGCCCACCGACAGCCCGGCCACTTCGGTCAGCGTCGGCTTGATGTAGCTGAAGACGGCGAACATGCCGCCGAAGCCGATGGCGGCGATGCCGAGCGTGAGCCAGACCTGCGGACGGCGCAGCGCATCGAGCTCGCGCAGCGGACTGGCGCCGGCCGCCGCCGGGATGTCCGGCACGCCGCGGCGCAACAGCACCATGGCCAGCACGGCGATGAGCCCGACGAAGACGAAGGCGGCGCGCCAGCCGAAGTGCTGGCCCAGCCAGGCCGCGATGGGCACGCCGACCAGCGTGGCCCCGGTGAGCCCCAGCATGACCAACCCGACCGCGCGCGCCCGCGCGCCGGGCGGCGCCAGCGTGGCCGCGACCAGCGCCGCCACGCCGAAGTAGGTGCCGTGCGGCAGCCCGGTGAGAAAACGCATCAGGTTGAGCGACAGGTAGCCCGGCGCCAGCGCCGAGGCGAAGTTGCCCAGCGCGTAGATGCCCATCAGCGCGATGAGCAGCGCGCGGCGCGGCCAGCCGGCCGCCAGCACGGCGAGCACCGGCGCGCCGATGACCACGCCCAGCGCATAGGCACTGATCACGTGGCCGGCCTGCGGAATGCTCACGCCGATGTCGGTCGCGACTTCGGGCAGCAGGCCCATGATCACGAATTCGCCGGTGCCGATGGAAAAGCCGCCCACGCCGAGCGCCAGCACGGCGCGCAGCAAGGTCTTGTCGTTCGATCGATCGGGGGAAGAAGGCGGGGCCGCCTCGTCGTCGGGCAGGGAGGCGCTGGTGGGATTCATCGGTGAACGGTCGGCGAAGTCGGTATTTACCCTAGGCCTCCGACCGTATCACGGGTGGCGCCCAGCCGCCTTCGGCTCAGTGCGCCGGCCCCGATGCGTCGGTGGCCACGCTGAAGCCGAAGCTGTTGACGCCGTCCACGCTGCTCGCCCGCACCTGCCCGCCGTGCATGGCCGCGACCGCCTGGACGATGGCCAGGCCCAGCCCGTGGCCGTGGTGCTCGCCCTGGCCGCGGCGGGCCGCGTCGACGCGGTAGAAGCGGTCGAACAGCAGCGGCAGGTGCGCCTGCGCGATCGGCGCGCCGGGGTTCGACACCATGATCCACACCGCATCGGCCTCCTCCCGCAACGCCACCGTCAGCACGGCACCGGCGGCCGAATGCTCGATCGCGTTCTGCAGCAGGTTCGACATCGCGCGCCGAAAGAGCGCGGTCTCGAGCCGGGCCTGCGCGGCCATGTCCCCGTCGATGCGAACCTGCAGGCCGCCTTCGTCGAGCACGAATTCGAAGAACTCGATGGTCTTGCGCACCTCGTCGGCCAGGGGCGTGCGGACCCGGCCGGTGGCCGCCTCGCCGCGGTCGGCGCGCGCCAGGAACAGCATGTCGTTGACGATGGAGCGCAGCCGCTCCAGGTCCTCCAGGTTCGACGCCAGCATCTCCTGCAGTTCGCCGGCGCTGCGCGGACGCGACAGGGCCACCTGGGTGCCGCCGATCAGGTTGGCCAGTGGCGTGCGCAGCTCGTGCGCGACGTCGGCGTTGAAGGCCTCGAGCTGCGCGTAGGCCTGCTCGAGCCGCGCCAGTGCACCGTTGAAGGCCTCGGCCAGCGCCGACAACTCGACCGGCAGCGCGTCCGTCTGCAGGCGCTGCGACA
>CALRYR010000312.1:0-5650 GCA_943372425.1 Variovorax sp. YR752
TGTAGAGGCTGGCGCGGCGGCCGTGGCCGCGCTGGGCGTAGATGAGCACGGCGTCGATGCTGAGCGGGTCGATCTTCCATTTCCACCAGGTGCCAACGTCCTTGGTGCGGCCGACGCCATAGTGCGCATGGCGCTGCTTGAGCATCATCCCCTCGACGCCCATCGAACGCGCCGCTTCACGCTGACGTGACAGGTCGGCCCAGCTGTCACCGGTGAGCATCGGGCTGGCGATGAGTTGCGGGTGCTGCACCTGGGTGACGAGGCCATCCATCAGCGCACGGCGTTCCTGCTGCGGCACGGCGCGCAGGTCGCGGCCCTGCCATTCGAGCAGGTCGTAGCCGAGCAGCACCACCGGGATATCGCGCAGCAGCTTGGGGCCGAGCGTCTTGCGGCCGATGCGGCGCTGCAGTTCGGCGAAGGGCTGGACCTTGTCGTCTCGCCACACCACGATCTCGCCGTCGAGCACCGTGCCGTCGGGCAGCGCCTCGCCCATGGTCGCGAGTTCGGGAAAGCGGTCGGTGACCAGCTCTTCGCCGCGCGACCACAGGGACACCGCGCCGCCGCGCTTCACCAACTGTGCGCGGATGCCATCCCACTTCCATTCGACGATCCAGTCGGCGGGCGGGCCGAGCAAGGCATCGAACTGCTCGACCGGCTGGTTGAACGGATGCGCGAGGAAGAACGGGTACGGCTGGCCGCTGGTCTTCTGGTTGAGCTCGCTGTCGTTCTCCGCGCCGATGAGCAACGCGTAGTCCGCCGCGCTGGGCTGCCCACTGATGTGCGTGTAGCCCATCAGCCGCTGCGCCACGCGCTTCGGGTCGAGCCCGCCGACCGCCGCGAGCGCCTGCGTCACCTGCAGCCGCGACACGCCGACGCGGAAGCTGCCGGTCATGAGCTTGAAGTAGACCAGTCGCTCGTCCGCCGCGAGCTGACGCCACTGCGAACGCAGCGTGTCGGCGAGTTCATCGGGCGGCGTCTTCCGCAATGGCAACAGATGCCGCTCGATCCACACGGCCAGACCCAGGTCGTGCGACTCGGTCGGCGGCGGCAACAGCAGCGAGAGGGTCTCGGCCAGGTCGCCGACCGCTTCGTAGCTCTCGTTGAACAGCCATTCGGGCAAGCCGGCCGCCTCCTGCGCGAGCAGGCGCAGCAGCTTGGTGGGCACCAGTTGGCGTGGCTTGCCGCCGGCCAGGAAGTACACCGCCCACGCCGCATCTCCTGGCGCAGCGGCCTGCAGGTAGCGCTGCAGGGCGGCCTGCTTGGCGAGGCTCGACGTGGTGGCGTCGAGTTCGCGATAGAGCGCGGCAAAGGCCTTCATGGTGCGGCGTCGGGAGCCGCTACGGCATCGGCCGCCGCAGGCTTGGCCTCGCCCTGATCCGCCACGTCCTCGTCCCCGTACTCGGTTTTGAAGCCTTGCGCCTCCAGCCCGTTTTCGGTGAGCCAGCGCACCAGCACCGCCACGCTGCCGTGCGTGACGAACACACGCTCGGCGCCCGTGCCGGCGATGGCCTTCTGCAGGCCGGGCCAGTCGGCGTGGTCGCTCATCACGAAGCCGCGATCGACGCCGCGCCGGCGACGCGTGCCACGCAACTGCATCCACCCGCTCGCGAAGGCGTCGGCGTAATTGCCGAAGCGCCGCATCCACGGCGTGCCCTGGGCCGAAGGCGGCGCCAGCACCAGCGCGCGCTTGAGCATCTGCGGGTTCACTTCCGCGTCGGTGACGCGGAAAGTCGGCGACAGCGCGACGCCGGCCGCGCGGTACACCGCGTTCAGCGGCTCAACCGCGCCGTGCACCACGATCGGCCCGATGCCCGGGTCGACGCCGTGGAGGATGCGCTGCGCTTTGCCAAAGGCGTAGCAAAACAGCACCGACGCGCGGCCCTCGTCCGCATTGCGGCGCCACCAGTCGTTGATGTCCGCGAACAGCACCGCCTGCGTCGGCCAGCGGTAGATCGGCAGGCCGAAGGTCGATTCGGTGATGAAGGTGTCGCAGGGCACCGGCTCGAAGGGCGGGCAGGTGCCGTCGGGCTCGGTCTTGTAGTCGCCCGAGGCGACCCACACGCGCCCGCCGTGTTCGAGCCGCACCTGCGCCGAGCCCAACACATGGCCTGCCGGGTGCAGCGAAATGCGCACGCCGTGGTGTTCGATCGCTTCGCCGTACGGCAGCGTCTGCAGGTGGATGTCGGCGCCGAGCCGCGTGCGCAGCGTGCCTTCGCTGTCGGTGTGCGCAAGATAGTGCCCATGCCCCACGCGGGCGTGGTCGGAGTGCGCATGCGTGATGACGGCGCGCGCCACGGGCCGCCAGGGGTCGATGTAGAAGTCGCCGGGCGGGCAGTAGAGGCCTTCGGGGCGGGCGACGACGAGATCCATGGCATCGATGCTAGCCCGCCACCCCGCGGAAGGCGGACGCCAGCCGGCGCGTTGTGCCGTGTGGCTTTGCCTACACACCCTCCTGCGCTTTTTGCCAAGTCTCGTAGGAGACACGCGACAATGGCAGACCTGCTCCGCCCCCCGAATTCTGTTGGAACGCCCGGCTCGAACCGGCGACTTTTGCCCCACGACTGTCCATGACCGGCCGCGAACTCCACTGGCCCGCAGCCTTCGGCTCCCTCAAGCTACGCATCACCGTGGGCGGCATCGCGACATTGGTCGTCGGCATCGGGCTGATCACGGCGCTGCTGGTCATCCGCGCCCAGCGTGACACCCTGAACACGCAATTGACGCGGGAGTCGACGGAAACCGTGCGCACGGCGGCCGCGTTGACCAGCAAGGTGGTCGAACTGCAGCGCTTGCTGGCGAGCGTCGCGCCCCAGTTCAATGAGATCCCGGCGGACGACCGAGGCGCGGTGATGCGCCTGATCGAGTCCCAACAGGTCCTGCGGCAGCTCTTCACCTATGTGTTCGCGGCATCGGCTGATGGCCAGGTGCTGGTGACGGCCGACAGCCGGCAGGTGAACCTCCCGGCGTCGCTGCACATCGGTGACCGGGACTACTTCCAGCAATCCATGCGCGAGAACCGCGCGATCATCTCCGACGTCACGCGCAGCCGCGTCAGCGGGAATCCGCTGATCAACCTGACGCAACCGGTTCACGACGCCGCGGGAACGCGGATGCTCTTCGGCGGCTCGCTGCGCCTGAACACGCGCGACCTGCTCGACGGCCTGGTGGAGGACAACGACGACGACGCCACCGCGATGGTCGTGGTGACCGACCAGACCGGCCGCGTGCTCGCCCACCCGAACCGCAGCCGCCTGCTGACGCTGCTGAGCGCTGAACCGCGCCTGTCGCAGGCTTTCGCCGCCTGGCAGTCGATCGGTGCCCCGGTCGAGCCGACGGGGCTGCGTCTGCCGCAGCGTGGTGAACTGGTCAGCGCGGCGGGCGTGCCAGGGCCTGACTGGATGGTCTGGCGCGTGCGTGCCGAAGCGGAGGTGCTGGCGCCGCTGCGCACGGCCCGGGCCGAAGCGATCCTTGGGGCGGTGGTGCTCCTGGCGCTGCTGTCGCCGCTGCTCTTCGTGATGCTCTGGCGCGCGTTGCGGCCGCTGACGCTGCTCGAGCACCGCGCGCAGCACCTGTTCGACGGCTCGATGTCGCCGGAGGCCGGCTGGCCGGGCGGGCGCGGCGAGATCGGGCACCTGAGCGACGTGCTGCGCCGCGTGGGCCTCGACCGGCTCACGCTCGAAGCGCAGAACGCCAAGACCATGCGCAAGCTGAGTTCGGTGATGAGCGCCGCGCCGGTGGGCATCGCCTTCACGCGCGACGACCGCTTCGAGCTTGTCAGCGCCGAACTCTGCCGCCTCGTCGCCGCCACGTCGCAGGACCTGCTCGGCCAGCCGATGCGGATGCTGTTCGCGTCTGACGAAGACCATGCCGCCTTCCTCGCACGCGAGCGCTCGGACTTCCGCGCGCTGCAACCCTACACCGGCGAATGGCAACTGCTGCGCCACGACGGCTCCAGGTTCTGGGCCGCCCTGCGCACCAAGCCGGTCGACCTGGCCGACCGCACGCTCGGCACCATCTGGATCGTGAGCGACATCGAGGACCAGCGCGCCGTGCGCAAGCAGCTCGAATGGTCGGCCACGCACGACGCCCTCACCGGCCTGGCCAACCGGAAGGCCTTCGAGCAGCAGGCACAGCGGCTGCTCGAGACGCGACCTGCTTCAAAGCCGGCCGCGCTGGTCTTCCTCGACCTCGATCGCTTCAAGCCGGTGAACGACACCGCCGGCCACCTGGTCGGCGACCTGATGCTGCTGACGGTGGCGACGGCGATCGTCGCGCACGTGCGCACCGGCGATCTCGTGGCCCGCATGGGCGGCGACGAGTTCGCGCTGCTGCTGGAGAACTGCCCGCTCGACGCGGCGATGGCCCTCGCCGACGAGGTGCGCCGCGCCATCACCAAGGTGGTGGTGCCTTCGACGCACGGCCCGCTGAGCGTCGGCGCCAGCGTCGGTGTGGCGGCGATGCAGGCGAGCATCACGACGGTGAACGACTGGCTGCAGGCTGCCGATGCCGCCTGCTACGCGGCCAAGTCCGCCGGCCGCGACACGGTGCGCGCGGCGCCGATGAGCGCAGGCGGCACCTGATGGCTCACCCGGCGAGAGCAACGGGCCATCAGCCGCCTTCTGACGCATGGAACTTCGTTGGCACCCGCCCCTCTACCGTGCTGCCGATTCATCCTTGAGAGCCTCGATCCCATGCGCCGCAACGGCCCGAGCGTCCAGTACGCGACCAGTCCCCTGCTTGCCAGCAAGACGCCCGTGTGGCGCAGCAAGTTCATCGTGGCCGGCATCGCGCTCGGCTTCGTCATGCTGGCCGGCCGCGCGGCCTACGTGCAGGTCTTCCACAACGACTTCTTCCAGCACCAGGGCGAGGTGCGCTTCATGCGCACGCTCGAACTTCCGGCGAGCCGCGGCCGCATCCTCGACCGCAACGGAATGATCCTCGCGTCGGACGTGCCGGCGCCGAGCATCTGGGCGATTCCCGAGGACATCGAACGCGACGATCCGGCGGTACGCGCCAAGCTCGTGCAGGCCGCCAGGCTGCTGGGCATGTCGCAGAAGGACTTCGACAAGAAGCTCGCCGATGAGGACAAGACCTTCGTGTGGATGAAGCGCCAGGTCGACGTGGCGACCGCCAAGCAGCTCGCCGCGCTGAACATCAAGGGCATCTACCAGCGCCGCGACTACAAGCGGATGTACCCCGAAGGCGAGGCGGCCGCCCATGTGGCCGGCTTCACCGATGTCGAGGAGCACGGCCAGGAAGGCATCGAGCTCGCCTTCGACAAGCAGCTCACCGGCCAGGCCGGCTCGCGGCACGTCCTCAAGGACCGCCTGGGCGGCGTGGTGGAAGACGTCGGCGACCAGATCCCGCCGGTCGAGGGGCAGGACATCCAGCTCAGCCTGGACGATCGCGTGCAGTTCATGGCCTACGAAGCGGTGCGCGACGCGGTGATCGCCAACAAAGCGCATGCGGGCAGCGTGGTGGTGGTCGATGCGGCCAGCGGCGAACTGCTGGCGATGGCCAACTACCCCAGCTACAACCCCAACGACCGGCAGTCGCTGCGCGGTGACGGCTTGCGCAACCGCGCGATGACCGACGTCTTCGAGCCCGGCTCGA
Organism: Variovorax sp. YR752; assembly: GCA_943372425.1. Lineage (GTDB taxonomy): Bacteria > Pseudomonadota > Gammaproteobacteria > Burkholderiales > Burkholderiaceae_C > Variovorax. The sequence continues at coordinate 5,614 of CALRYR010000312.1, forward strand.
CCATGAAGCCGATCACCGTCGCCACCGCGCTCCAGCT
>CALRYR010000313.1:0-5646 GCA_943372425.1 Variovorax sp. YR752
AAGGCAGAGCGGCGGCTGCAGCGGCTGGCCTCGCCGACCGTCGCCGACAACCGCATTTCTTACGGCTGCATCAACGTCCCGGCCTCCTTCTACGACACGCACGTCAAGCCGATGCTGGGCACCCGGCGTGGCGTGGTGTACGTGCTTCCGGAGTCGAGCCCGATGCCCTCGCACTTCAGCTTTCTGGGCGACGACGCGGTTCGCTGAAGCGACAACACCGCAGGTGCGAACGACAATCGCGCCATGCCCGATCCGCACACCGTCGATCCGACCCGATGCCCGCTTTGCGGTACGCCCAACGCATGTGCTGTGGAGGTCGAACGACGGACAGGCGTGGCCCAGGGCGCCTGCTGGTGCATGACGACCCACTTCGACGACGCGCTCATGCAACGCATTCCGTCCGACGCGCGCGGCGTGGCGTGCATCTGCGCACGCTGCGCCGACTCAACCAAACGCCTGGATTGATCGCACAGACCTCCTCGCAGGAAGGTCAGTGCGGCTGCGCGTTGCCTCGGTCGTCGCCGAACATGCCCTGGTTCTGCTGCAACCCGGTCTGGAAGAACGGCTGCTGCGCCTGCGTCTGCACCTGGCTTTGACCCTGGCTTTGAGCTTGCGTTGCGATAGGTTCGGGCGCGTCGGTCGGCGCATCGGCCAAGACCGGTTCCGGCGCCACATCGGTGCTCGTGCCCTCCGTCTGGGTCGCGCCGGTCTGGCTGCGCTGCCGCTGTTCGGTGATCACCTGGTGGATGAACTGCAGCTTGCCCACGGCCGCACGCGGCAGGACGAAGGGGTAGTAATCGGGCTGGCCCATGCTGCGCGAGAGTTCGTTCAGCACATTGGTGAGGCGCACCCAGCCGTTGAGGAAGTCGAGAAACTTCAGCGCGCCCGGATGCTCGGGCTGCCACAGGTCGGACGGCTCGAACAGGTCGCTGGCCAACTCCACGTTCTGCGCATCGACGCCGAAGCTCATCGCGGTGTCCGCCGTGTCGGCCATGTGCAGGTAGTGCGCCCAGGTCTCGGCCCAGTCTTCCCAGGGATGCGAACTGGCATAGCTGGTGACGAAGCGGTTGGCCCAGTCGGGCGGCGGGCCGTTTTCGTAGTGGGTGCGCAGTGCGGTCGCGTAGTCGGCGCGCTCGTCGCCGAACAGCGCGCGGTAGTCGTCGACCCAGGGTGTGGGCGCGACCAGCAGGTCCCAGTAGTAGTGGCCGATCTCGTGGCGGAAGTGGCCGACCAGCGTGCGATAGGGCTCGCGCATCTCGGCGCGGATGCGCTCGCGCACAGCGTCTTCCGCCTCTTCGGCGGTGAGCGTGATCACGCCGTCTTCATGCCCTGTGAGCACGTGCTGCCCGCCCGGCAACTTGCCGAGGAAGTCGAAGGCCAGGCCATGCACCGGGTCGGCATGGCGCGTGACCACCGGCAGGCCGAGCGCGAGCAACTGCGACAGCAGGCGGCGCTTGGCCTGCTCAAGCTTGCGCCACAGGTTGCCGTTGGTTTCGATCGACAGATCGGGGATGGTGCGCGTGGCGCTGCACGACAGGCAGAAGCCGGGCGCCAGCCCTTCGGCGGTGAACGACGCGGCATCGCCTTCGCGGCGCGCCGGCACCATCCAGTTGCAGCCGGAGGACGTCGTGAAGTTGTTGCAGCGGCGCCAAGCCATGCCGCCCGTGTCGCCGAACACGGTGAAGGTATCGGGCTCGGCGTTGTCATGGGTGGCTGGCGCCAGCGGCACGACGCCCAGGCGTTCGGTGACGTAGCCGAGCGGCGTGCCGCAAGCCAGGCACTGGCTGTTGCCGAGGAAGACGGGACGGCCGCACTGGCACTGGTAGGCACGGCTGATGGTGGGCGCGCGCAGGTCCGCGGCCAGCGACTGGGAACCGGCGGCGTGGGCGTCGGCCGGTTCGTGCGACGCGGCGGCCTGGTCGCTGTCGTGAAGGATGGAATCCATGAGGTATGTTCTTTTGGTGTGATGGCTCCGCGGCGCGGGGGGCAGCGGGTGGGACAGCTCCGGCATTTTCCGCGCCGCGCGCCGGAACATCGCAGCGCAAAGCCCCGTATCCTTGTAGGACAGGCCAGCCGTGCCGCCGCCCCATTCGATGAACGACACCCCACTCCCCTCGTTGCGCGACCGCTACGGCGAACGCTACCGCTGGTTCCTCCTGCTCTCGGTGATGGTCGGCACGATGGCGTCGATCATGTCGTCGACCATCGTCAACGTCGCCATTCCTGGCATGAGCCATCACTTCGCGCTCGGCCAGGAGCGCGCGCAGTGGGTGAGTTCGGGCTTCATGGTGGCGATGACGGTGTCGATGCTCACCACGCCCTGGCTGCTGGGCCGCTACGGCTACCGGCGCACCTATGTCGGCACGATGGTGCTGCTGCTGGCGGGCGGCGTCGCGGGCGGGCTGGCGAACAACTTCTCGCTGGTGCTGCTCGCACGCGTGGCCGAGGGCCTGGCCGCGGGCGTGGTGCAGCCCATCCCGGCCATCATCATCCTGCGCGCCTTCGAACCGCACGAACAGGGCCGCGCCAGCGGCATCTTCGGCATGGGCGTGGTGCTGGCGCCGGCCATCGGGCCGAGCATCGGCGGCGTGCTGGTCGACCTGTTCGGCTGGCGCTCCATCTTCTTCATGGTCGTGCCCTTCTGCCTCGCGTCGATCTGGCTGGCCTACAAGTTCGTGCCGACGACGGCACCGGGCGGCGTCACCGCCACGCGCGCGGGCGGGCTGGACTGGCGCGGCCTGCTCATCGGCCTGGTCGGCACGCTGTGCCTGCTGAACGGCCTGGTCGAACTGCGCGGCGATGCGCCGATCGAGGCTGCGCTGCTGCTGATGGGCGCGGTGGCCGCGCTCGCGGTCTTCGTCTGGTGGCAGAAGCGCCTGGCGGGCCAGGGCGGCGCGCCGCTGATGAACATGGCGCTCTTCGGCTACCGGCAGTTCGCCATGGGCAGCGTGGTGTCCTTCATCTACGGCACGGCGCTGTTCGGCTCGACCTATCTGCTGCCGGTGTACATGCAGGTCGCGCTGCACCTGTCGGCGTCGCATGTCGGCACCATCATGCTGCCGGCGGGCATCGTGCTGGCCATCGCCATCGCCGGGGTCGGCCGGCTGGCCGACCGGCAGCCGACATGGCTGCTGGTCAGCATCGGGCTGGCACTGCTGGCGGCGTCCTTCGCGCTGATGCAGGTGCTCACGCTCGGCAGCACGCTGTGGCTGCTGGTGGCCTTCGCCATCATCGGGCGCATCGGCCTGGGCTTCATCCTGCCGTCGCTCAATCTGGGTTCGATGCGCCCGCTGGCCAAGCCGCTCATTCCGCAGGGCGCCAGCGCCATCAGCTTCCTGCGCATGCTCGGCGGCGCCACCGGCGTGAGCCTGTGCGCCATCGTGCTCGAGTGGCGCCTGGCAGCGCATGGCGATTCGCTGACCCAGGCGGCCACCAGCCCGGCGCGGCTGGCGGCCTTCAACGAGGTGTTCCTCATGCTGGCCGCGCTGTGCGCCATCGCCATCTGCGCGGCATTTCAGCTGCGCGCACCCGTGCCCACGCGGCAGGAGGCCTGAACCCATGTGCCAACTGCTCGGCATGAACTGCAACACGCCCACCGACGTGACCTTCAGCTTCACTGGTTTTGCTCAGCGCGGGGGCCGCACCGACCACCATGCCGACGGCTGGGGCATCGCCTTCTTTGAGGACCGCGGGCTGCGCCATTTCGTCGACCACCTGCCGGCCTGCGAATCGCCGGTGGCCGAGCTGATCCGGCGCTATCCGATCAAGAGCCAGAACGTCATCTCGCACATCCGCAAGGCGACCCAGGGCGCCATCAACCTGCAGAACTGCCACCCCTTCGTGCGCGAGCTGTGGGGCCGCTACTGGGTGTTCGCGCACAACGGCGACCTGAAGGACTTCCGGCCGCGGCTGCACGGCAACTTCCACCCGGTGGGCAGCACCGACAGCGAACACGCCTTCTGCTGGGTCATGCAGGAATTGGCCAAGTCGCATGCCGACGTGCCCAGCGTGGCCGAACTCACGCTGACGCTGCGCGAACTGGCGCCGCAGCTCGCGAAGCACGGCACCTTCAACTTCATGCTGTCAAACGGTCAGGCGCTGTGGGCGCATGCGTCGACGAACCTCTGGTACATCGAGCGGCAGCACCCGTTCACGCTGGCGAAGCTGGCCGACGAGGACGTGCAGATGGACTTCGCGCAGCACACCACGCTCGACGACCGCGTCGCCGTGATCGTGACCGCGCCGCTGACCACTAACGAGCAGTGGACGCCGTTCTCGGCGGGCGAGCTGGCCGTGTTCGTGGACGGCCGCCGGGCCGGCTGAAGCGCGCCGCGGTCGCGCGGAAACAACGCGCCCCGCTCTTTTTGTAGCGGCATGTGCGTCGGCCGCAATGCCGGCAAAGATAATAACGGTTCTCATTTGCACTCAGATCACAGAGGGAACCCTTCATGTCCTCCATCCGCTTTCCGCTGCGGCCCGTCACCCTGGCCGCGGCACTTGCGCTGCACGCGCTGTCTGCGTCCGCACAAACCACCCCGGCCGCGGCCGGCACCCTGTCCACCGTGACGGTGGAGGCCAGTGCCGATGCGTCGGCGGAGGGGCTGACCAAGCCCTACGCGGGCGGGCAGGTGGCGCGCGGTGGGCGGGTGGGGATCCTGGGCAACCAAGACCCGATGAGCTCTTCCTTCAGCGTCACGAGCTTCACCAACGAACTCATCCAGAACCAGCAGGCGCGCAGCGTCGGCGACGTGCTGCAGAACGATCCGTCGGTGCGCGTGGCGCGCGGCTTCGGAAACTTCCAGGAGTCGTACTTCATCCGCGGCTTCATCCTCGGTTCCGACAGCATTGCCTACAACGGCCTGTACAGCCTGCTGCCGCGGCAGTACATCTCCTCGGAACTGTTCGAGCGCGTCGAAGTGCTGCACGGTGCCAGCGCCTTCATGACTGGCGCATCGCCGGGTGGCGACGGCATCGGCGGCTCGGTCAACCTGCTGCCCAAGCGCGCCGGCAATGAACCGCTGTCGCAGGTCACGGTGGGCACCGCCAGCGGCTCGCAGCTGTACACAGCGGTCGACCTGGCGCGCCGCTTCGGCCCCGACCAAAGCCTGGGCGTGCGCGTCAATGCGGCACACCGTGATGGCGGCACCAGTGTCGACAACGAAGACGTCAAGCTCGACGTGGCCTCGGTCGGCCTCGACTGGCGCAGCCGCAATGCCCGCCTCTCAGCCGACATCGGCCATCAGGAACACCGCCTGAAGCAGACACGCACCAATGTCTCGTTGAGCGGGGTGACGTCGGTTCCCTCGGCACCCGACGCGTCGTCCAACTGGGCGCAGCCCGGCAGCTATTCCGACGAGCGCGACACCTTCGGCACCGTGCGCGGCGAATACGACATCTCCGACGACGTGACCGCCTGGTTCGCCGCCGGCGCCCGCCGCGGCAACGAAGCGAACTCGCTGGGCAACCTCACCGTCAGCAATGCCACAACCGGCGCGGGCACGACCTACCGCTTCGACAACACGGCCGTCGAGACCATCAAGACGGGCGAGTTCGGCGTGCGGGGCAAGCTCCGCACCGGCGCGGTTTCACACGCCCTGGTCGCCTCGTACTCGTACTTCGGCTCCGAGCGCAAGAACGCCTACACCT
>CALRYR010000314.1:0-5639 GCA_943372425.1 Variovorax sp. YR752
GACGCCAAGTGCCAACTGGCGCTGGAATACGGCGCAGCGCACGCGATCAACTACAGCACCGAGAACTTCGCCGAGCGCGTGAAGGCGATCACCGGCGGCAAGGGTGTGAAGGTGGTCTACGACTCGGTCGGCAAGGACACCTACGAAGGCTCGATCGACTGCCTGCGCCCCTTCGGCCTGCTGGCGGTTTTCGGCAACGGTTCAGGCCCCACGCCACCGATCAACCTCGGCCTGCTCGCATCGAAGGGCTCGCTCTACGTGACGCGCCCGACGCTGTTCACGCACATCGCCACGCGCGAGGCCACGCAGGCCATGGCGGACGACCTGTTCGCGGTGGTGCAGAGTGGCGCGGTGAAGATCCCGATCGCGCAGCGCTACGCGCTGGAGGACGTGCAGCAGGCGCACCGCGACCTCGAAGCACGCAAGACCACCGGCTGCACCATCCTCACGCTGTAGCCACCGCGGTTTCGCGCACCAGCTGCCACACGCGCTGCGCCAGCGGCGACGGCGCGCGGTTGCGGCGGTGCACCAGCATCACGCGGCGCTCGATGCGCGGCACCAGCGGCAGCGACACCAGCGTGCCGAGCCCGCCGGGCGGCACGGCCAGCGCCGGCATCACGCTGATGCCGATGCCCGCCTCGACCATGCGGAACACCGTGGTCGGGTGGCCCAGCTGCTGCGCCACCTCGGCCTGCACGCCGTGGGCGGCCAGCGCGTCGTCGATCAGCCGGCGGCTGCCCGACGCATGGTCGAGCAGCACCAGCGGATGGCCCGCCAGCGCCGACCAGCGCACGGTCTTGCGCGCGGCCAGCGCATGGCCTGCAGGCACCACCAGCACGAAGGGGTCGTGGAGGATCGTCTCGGCCGTGAGGTCGTCGGTCGACGAAGGCTCGATCACCACGCCGAAGTCGACCTCGCCGGTGCGCACACTGTCGAGCGCGTCCTGCTGGATGCGGTCGAGCAGCACCAGCTGGATGTCGGGCTCCTGGCGCGCACAGGCCGCGATGCAGGCCGGCATGAGCTGCGCCGACAGCGTCGGGCTGCTGGCCACGCGCACCTTGCCGCGCCGCGCGTTGGCCATGCCGCGCACGTCGAGCAGCGTCTGGTCGAGCTCGTCGAGCACGCGCTCGAGTCGGGCCGCCAGCGACTGGCCGGCATCGGTCAGCACCACCTCGCGCGTGGTGCGGTCCAGCAGCTTGAGACCGACCTGCGATTCGAGCTCGAGGATCGCGCGGCTGACCGCCGGCTGGGTCAGCGCCACGGCGTCGCCCGCGCGGCTGAAGTTGCGCTCACCGGCGACGGCCAGGAAGACGCGGAGCTGGCGCAGCGTGACGTTCATGCACTGGAATCATATATCTATCAGATAAATCCATTTCTCTTCTGATCGCGTGCCGGGCCCAATGCACCCATGGCCCGTTCACGCTACCTCCCCGACAACTTCACCCTCGCCCTCGTCACGACGGTGGGGCTCGCCAGCCTGCTGCCCGCCTCGGGCAGCACGGCGCATTTCTTCGAGCGCCTCACCACCGTCGCGATCGGCCTGCTGTTCTTCCTGCACGGCGCCAAGCTCTCGCGCGAGGCGATCGTCCAGGGCGTCGGCCACTGGCGCCTGCACCTGCTGGTGCTGGCCTGCACCTTCGTGCTGTTCCCGGCGCTCGGCCTGGCGCTGCGGCCGGTGTTGGAGCCGCTGGTGACGCCCGCGCTCTACACCGGCGTGCTCTATCTCTGCGTGCTGCCGGCCACCGTGCAGTCGGCCATCGCCTTCACTTCGCTGGCCCGCGGCAACGTGCCCGCCGCGATCTGCAGCGCTTCGGCCTCGACGCTGCTCGGCGTGTTCGTCACGCCGCTGTTGGTGGGCCTGGTCGTGACGACCGGCGCTAGCAGTTCGGCATCGCTCGACGCCATCGGCCGCATCCTGCTGCAACTGATGGCGCCCTTCGTGGTCGGCCACCTGCTGCGGCCGTGGATCGGCGCCTGGGTCAAGCGGCACGCGTCGACGCTCACGCTGGTCGACCGCGGCTCGATCCTGCTGGTGGTCTACACCGCGTTCAGCGCGGCGGTCATCGAAGGCTTGTGGAAGCAGGTGTCGCCCACCGCGCTGGCCGGCCTGCTGGTGGTGCTGGCCGTGCTGCTGGCGATCGCGCTGACCTCGACGACCTGGCTGGCCCGCAAGTTCGGCTTCGACAAGGCCGATGAGGTGACCATCGTGTTCTGCGGCTCCAAGAAGAGCCTGGCGAGTGGCGTGCCGATGGCGCACGTGCTGTTCGCCGCGAGTGCTGTCGGCACCGTCGTGCTGCCCGTGATGCTGTTCCACCAGATGCAGCTGATGGTCTGCGCGGTGCTAGCCCAGCGCTATGCGCGCCGCCCGGTGGACGAAGCGCCTGCGGCCGTCGCCAAGCCGGCCTGAGCGGCGGCGCCGCTCCCTCGCTCAGGGATTGTCGAGCGGGTGCAGACGCGATTCGCGCAGCCGGCTCGGTGCCAGCGCGCCGGCTGAATCGAGGATCGGGTAGGCGATCGAGCAGATGTGCGAGTTGATGCGCTTCAGGTCGCTGATCAGGTCGATGTGCAGCGAGCTGGTTTCCATGCTCGGCGCGGTGCGGTCCATCAGCCGGCTCAGGTGGGTGGTGGCGTAGGCGCGTTCGAGGTCGCGGAAGCGCGCCTTTTCTTCCAGCAGCTTCTGCGCGTCGCGCACGTTGCCGTTGAGGAAGACGCTCATGCCCAGGCGCAGGTTGGCCACCAGCCGTTCGTGCAGCTCGACGATCTCGGCCATGCCGGCCGGCGAGAAGTTGCGCTGCGGCTTGATCTTCTTGTCCTCGATGTCGATGATCACGCGCTCGATGATGTCGCCCACCTGCTCCATGTTGATGGTGAAGCTGATGATGTCGGTCCAGCGCTTGCTCTCTTCCTCGCCCAGCGCTTCGCGCGAGATCTTCGTCAGGTAGTACTTGATGTCGGAGTAGAGCCGGTCGACCTGGTCGTCGAGCTTGCGCAGTTCCTCGGCCAGCTTCAGGTCGTTGTTGCGGATCACGTTGAGCATGCCGATGAGCATGGTTTCGACCACGTCGGCCTGGTGCAGCGCTTCGCGCGCGGCGTTCGAGATGGCCAGCGTGGGCGTCGACAGCGCCGACGGGTCCAGGTGCTGCGGTCGTGCCGTCGACGAGCCTTCCTTGGGCACCGGCAGCAGGCGCTTCACCAGCTCGGCCACCCAGCCGGTGAGGAAGATGAAGCCGACACTCACGATCACGTTGAAGGCCAGGTGGTACAGCACCACGAGCTGCGTCGCGCCGTTCACGTAGGGGCGGACGTACTGCAGGTACATGCCGATGAAGGGCGCCGCCACCGCCACGCCCAGCAGCTTGAAGAGCAGGTTGCCCACGGTCACCTGTCGCACCGCGACGTCCGACTTGGCGGTGGTCAGCACGGCCAGCACGCCGCTGCCGAGGTTGGCGCCCAGCACCAGGCCCAGCGCCACATCCAGCGGCACGACCGCAGAGGTCGCCATGGCGGCGACCAGCAGCACCACGGCGAGGCTCGAATAAGCGACCACGGCCAGCGCCGCGCCGATGGTGATCTCGAGCAGCACGTCGCTGCTGATGGACACCAGCACCGCGCGCATGGCCGGCGAATCGAACAACGGGCCGGTGGCCTGCACCACCAGCTGCAGCGCCAGCAGCATCAGACCCAGGCCGATCAGGATGCGGCCGAAGCGGCCCGCCGCACTGGCCGGCCGGGTGATCGACAGCACCACGCCCGTGAAGATGAAGAGCGGCGACAGCCACGAGAGGTCGGTCGAGAACAGCACCGACATCAGCGCCGTCCCCACGTCCGCTCCGCGCATCACGGCCAGCGCCGCGGGCAGGGTGATGAGCCCCTGGCCGACGAAGGACGAGGTCATGAGCGAGGTCGCGGTGCTCGACTGCACCAGCGCCGTCACGCCGATGCCCGACAGGGCCGCCGTGAAGCGGTTGCGCATGCTGCGCGCCAGGAACTTGCGCAGGTTGCCGCCGAACACGCGCAGCACGCCGGTGCGGACCAGGTGGGTGCCCCAGACGAGGAGCGCGACTGCTGCCAGCAGGTTCAGCAGATGTTTCATGGGCGGCGGATGGCTTTCTCTTTTCTTGTTCGAGCCTCGATTGTCAGCACGGGTCGTGTGGCAAGGCGTCCGGAGGAGCGCCGGGTTCAGTCGATCAGGGCTCCATTCTCATGGAAAGGATAGGGCCCCTCGAAATCGCCCGAGGCCGCCAGATGCGTGACCAGCCGTTGCCCGTCCCAGGCATGCACCCGGAAGCCGGGTGGTTCGAGCATCCAGGCCGAGGATGCGGCCGGGTCGAGGTCGAGCGCCACCTGGTGGCCCGGCGCTGGCGAGGTCGAGGCGATGGTGCCGCCGAAGCGCACGTCGATGGCGCGGTGCAGATGGCCGCAGATCACGCGCTCGACGTTCGGATGGCGGGCGACCAGCGCTTCGAGTTCTGCCGCGCCTTCGAGCAGGCCGATGTCGTCCATGTGGCCGATCAGCGTGCGGAAGGGCGGGTGATGCATGGCGATGACGACCGGCTCGTGGCTGCACGCATCGAGCTGCGCGGCGAGCCAGCCGAGGCGCTCGGCGTCGAGCGTGCCGTGGCTGTGGCCGGGCACGCAGGTGTCGAGCGTGAGCAGCCGGATCGCGCCGACCTTCACGCTGTACTGCACGAAGCTGCCGACATCGCCCAGATAGGTGTGCGCGGGAAAGCTGCGGCGCAACTGGTCGCGGTCGTCGTGGTTGCCCGGCATCAGGAAGATGGGCATGGTCAGCGGCGCCAGCAGCTCGGCCATGTGCGCGTATTCGGCTGCGCGGCCGAAGTCGCTCAGGTCGCCGGTGATGACGACTGCGTCGGGTGCCTGCCGCAGGCGCAGCACGCTCTGCACGGCGCGCTTCAGGTAGGGCGCGGTGTCGATGCGGCCATACGCCAGGCGGCCGGGTTCGCGGATGTGGAGGTCGGTCAGTTGAACGAGAAGGCTGTAGGTCATGCGGCGACCTCCTCCTGCGAGGTCATGAATCTGTCGGGTTCGCAACGGATGCCGAGGGTGTCGCCGGCCTGGAAGGGCGTGTCGCGCACGGCGTCCGCCAGCAGGCCGGGTTGGTCGGCGAGGCTCAGGCGCAGCTGCACGCGGTCGCCAAGGAAGGTGCGTTGTTCCACCCGCGCCGTGCCCCAGCCCGCCTGGCCCGCGGGACCGATCCGGACGTCTTCGGGGCGCAGCAGCAGGGTCGGGTGGTTCATCCAGTCCGGTGGGCATGCAATGGCCGTGCCGCCGAAGGGCACCACGCCCTGGGCGATGGCTTCCGGCGTGCGTTCGAGCCGGTTCACCCGGCCCAGGAACTCCGCCACGAAGGGATGGCTTGGCGCGCGGTAGAGGTCTTCGCCGCGGCCGATCTGCACGATGCGGCCGGCCCGCATCACGGCCAGCCGGTCGGCGATGGCCATGGCTTCCTGCTGGTCGTGCGTGACGTGCACGGCCGTGATGTGCAGGCGGCGCAGCAGCTCGGCCAGTTCGTCGCGCAGCGACTCCTTCAGCTTGGCATCGAGCGCGGCCAGCGGCTCGTCGAGCAGCAGCACGCGCGGGCGCACGGCCACCGCGCGCGCCAGGGCCACGCGCTGGCG
>CALRYR010000315.1:0-5631 GCA_943372425.1 Variovorax sp. YR752
GAAGAGCTGGTTGATCTGGAAGGTGCGCACCAGGCCGCGCGCGACGCGGCGATGCGGCGCCAGGTCGGTGATGTCCTCGCCCTCGAGCGCGATGCGCCCGGCGGTCGGCGTGAGCACGCCGGTGAGCAGGTTGATGAGGGTGGTCTTGCCGGCGCCGTTGGGGCCGATCAGTGCATGGCGCGCCCCGCGCCGCAGGTCGAGCGTCACGTCGTGCGTGGCCACGATGCCGCCGAAGCGCATCACCAGGCCCTGGGCGGACAGAACGGTGTCGCTCATCGACGCCCCCAGGTCCACGGCTTGAGCAGCCGGTCACGGCCGACCAGCACCAGCAGCACCAGGATCAGGCCGATCCAGAACATCCAGTACTGCGGCGTGACGGACGACAGCGTGTCCTGCAGCAGCTTGAAGACGATCGCGCCCGCGATACCGCCATAGAGCCAGCCCACCCCGCCGATCACCAGCATCAGCAGCACGTCGGCCGAACGGTCGAAAGCCAGCACGTCGAGCGAGGCGAAGCCGGTGGTCTGCGCCAGCAGCGCACCGGCCGCCCCGGCCACGGCCGCCGCCACGGTGTAGATCACGGCCATACGCGACACGACCGGAATGCCGACCGCCATCGCGCGCAGGCGGTTGTCGCGGATCGCCTTGAGTGTCGCGCCGAAGGGCGAGCGCACCAGACGCCGCATCAGCAGGAAGAGCAGCAGCACCACCGACAGCGAATACCACGCGGCCGTGCGGCCGTAGAGGTCGAAGTCGAACTGACCCAGTACCGGCCCCATGACCACGCCCTGCAGGCCGTCGGCCCCGCCGGTCAGCCAGTCGAGCTTGTTGGCCAGTTCGAGCAGCAGCAGCGCGGTGCCGAGCGTGACCATCAGCCGCGTGAGGTCGCTACCACGCAGGATCGTCACGCTGGCCAGCGCACCGACCCCGGCCGACAGCGCCACGGCAACCAGCAGGCCGACCGTCGGATCGGGCATGACGTGCTTGGCGAACAGGGCCGCGGCGTAGGCCCCAAAGCCGAAGAAGGCCGCGTGCCCGAGCGAGACGATGCCGGTGTAGCCGAGGATCAGGTCGAGCGACATCGCGAACAGCGCGACGATGGCGATCTCGTTGACCATCAGCGCATGCGACGGCATGGCCAAGGGCAGCGCGAAGGCCAGCACCCATACGGCGAATTCCCACGGGCGCCAGCGCGCCGGGTCGAGGAGGCGCTTGCGCAGTGCGTCGGTGCGAGCGTCGTCCATCACTTGCCGCCTCGCCGCGTGAAGAGGCCCTGCGGCCGCCACATGAGGATCAGGATCATGAGCAGGTAGACGGTGAAGGCGCCCATCTTCGGGATGAAGTACTTGCCGGCCACGTCGGCCACGCCCAGCAGCAGTGCCGCCAGCAGCGGCCCGGTGATCGACGAGGTGCCGCCAACCGCGACCACGATGAGGAAATAGATCATGTACTTGAGCGGAAAGCTCGGGTCCAGCCCCAGGATCTCCGCCCCCAGCGCGCCGCCCAGCCCGGCCAGCCCGGAGCCGACCGCGAAGGTGAGCAGGAACACGCGGTTCACGTCGATGCCCAGGCCGGCCGCCACCCGCGCGTCGTCGACCGCGGCGCGCAACCGGCTGCCGAAGCGCGTCTTCGACAGGATGAGCTGCAGCACGATGGCCAGCACCGCGCACACTGCGATGATGAAGAGCCGGTAGTGCCCCATGCCCAGCAGAAGCGCGCCCTCACCCACCTCGGTGCGGCCGCGCAGCCACTCCGGCAGTTGGACGTTCTGCTGCGACGAACCGACGAAGTAGTCGATCGCCGCCACGGCCATGAAGGTCAGGCCGATCGAGAACAGCACCTGGTCGAGGTGCGACTTGCCATACATCGGCCGGTACAACGTGCGCTCGAGCAGTGCCCCGGCGGCACCCACGACCACGAAGGCCAGCGGCAGGCACAGCAGGAACGGGATGCCCAGCTTCTGCATGGCGAACACGGTGAGGTAGCCGCCCGCCATGGCGAAGGCGCCGTGCGCCAGGTTGATGAAGTTCATCAGCCCGAGCGTCACCGCCAGCCCGACGGCCAGCACGAACAGCAGCATGCCGTAGGCAATGCCGTCGAAAAGGATGGTTAACAAGGCTCGCCCCCAGGTTGCCCGCACTTCGTGTCGGGCGCCCACCCCCTACAGGGGGCAACACCAGCGGCCCGGCAAAGCCGGTTCCGCGGTGTTTCACGAAAAGACCTCGGCGTACTCGGCATCACTGCTTGTTCTTGCCGGGGTCCTTCACCGCCTTGATGACGTCGAACTCGACGTTGTAGAGCTGGCCGTCCTTCTTCTCGACCTTGCGCAGGTACACGTCCTGCACGATGTCGCGCGTCTGCGCGTCGATCAGCACCTGGCCGCGTGGGCTTTCGAAGACCTGGCCCTTCATCTTTTCCAGCAACGCGGTGCCATCACCCTTGCCGCCGGTGGCCTTGAGCGCTTCGTAGATGACGCGCATGCCGTCGTAGCCACCCATGGCCATGAAGTTCGGCCGCATGTTCTTGTTGGCCTTCTGGAAGGCCTCGACGAACTTCTTGTTCATCGCCGACGGGTGCGCGGCCGAGTAGTGGTGCGAAGTGACCACGCCGAGCGCGCCGTCGCCCATGTCGTTGAGCTGGTCGTCGTCGGTCACGTCGCCAGTGGCGATCAGCTTGATGCCGGCCTTGTCCATGCCGCGCTCCAGGAACTGCTTCATCACCGCCGCGCCCGCGCCCGAGGGCACGAAGACGAACAGCGCGTCGGGCTTGGCGTCGCGCACCTTCTGCAGGAAGGGGGCGAAGTCGGGGCCGCGCAGCGGCACACGCAGCTTCTCGAGCACCTTGCCGCCGTTGAGTTCAAAGCGCTCGCTGAAGAACTTCTCAGCATCGTTGCCAGGGCCGTAGTCGGACACCAGCGTCACGACCGACTTCACGCCATTCTTCGGCGCCCAGTCGCCCATGGCGACCGACACCTGCGGCAGCGTGAAGCTGGTGCGCACGACATAGGGCGAGGCTTCGGTGATGCTGGAGGTCGCGGCGGCCATCACCACCAGTGGTGTCTTCGACTGCGTCGCGATGGGTGCAGCGGCCAGCGCGGCCGGCGTGACGCCGAAGCCGGCCAGCACGTTCACCTTCTCGTTCACCACCAGCTCCTGGGCCAGGCGCTTGGTCACGTCGGGCGTGGCCACGTCGTCTTTCACGATGACCTCGATCTTGCGGCCGGCCACGGTGTCGCCGTTCTGCGCGATGTAGAGCTTCACCGCCGCCTCGATCTGCCGTCCGGTCGAAGCCTGCTGGCCCGTCATGGGCAGGATCAAGCCGATCTTGAAGGGCGTGGTCTGTGCCTGGGCGGCGAGCGGTGCGGCCAGTGCGATGGCGGCCAGGCCGGCGGCCTGGACGAGATGGCGTCGTTGCATGTTGTGTCTCCGATGGGATGGAATGCCGATTCACCTGATTGTGGCCAGATGAAACGCCCCCGCGTGCTCCGGCAATCACCTAGAGGCGCGTCGCGGACGAGGCATTCTGCGCGATCTTCACACCGCGTGCGCGGTCATCGCACAGCGCGCGGTGGCACGCGCGGGCACCCGCACAGCGGTCGCCGAAGCCGATTGCACAGTGCTCCTTGAAGGGATCATGCCGAGGGACGCGGGCGCGCGGTTAATCTCCGGGAACATGCCGCACCTGCTCGCGCCCTGGCTGCCGTCCACGTCCCAGCACTTCCTGGTCGTCACCTTCGCCCTGCTCGTCTATGTGCTGACGACCCGGGCGCGGCGCGAGCAACGGGCGCCGACGACGGCCATCGCCTGGGTCATGGGCCTGTTGCTGCTGCCCTATGTCACGTTGCCGATGTACCTGCTGTTCGGCCAGCGCAAGCTGCGCCCCGTGGGCCCGCCCCGACCACCGCGCAGCCTGCCGGCCGGCCACTGGGCGGCCGAGCTGATCGAGAGCTTCGGCCTGCCGGCGCCCGGCCGCTGCGTGCCCCGCTTCCATGCCGATGGCGAGGCAGCGCGCGAGGCGCTGTGGCAGGTGATCGACGCGGCCCGCGTGCGCCTGGACATCTGCACCTTCATCATCGGCGACGACGCGCTCGGCCACGAGGTGGTCGTGCGCCTGGCACGGCGGGCACGCGAGGGCGTGCGGGTGCGTGTGCTGCTCGATGGCTTCGGCGCGCTCACGCTGCCGCCGCATCACTTCGACGCGCTGCGTGCCGCCGGCGGCAAGGTGGCCGTGTTCCGCCCGTTCTTCGGCCTGCGCAGCACCGGACCGCGCAACCTGCGCAACCACCGCAAGCTGGTGCTCGCGGACGACACGCGGCTGTGGTCCGGCGGGCGCAACCTGGCCGGCGAGTACTTCACCGGCAACGACGCCTACCCGATGCCGTGGCGCGATCTCTCCTTCGACCTGCAAGGCAGCGTGGCGGAGGCCGCGGCGCGGCAGTTCGAGCACGACTGGTGCTCGGTGCGCGAAGACATGCCGCGTGAGATCGCGCCCACGCACGATACGCCGGACGACGGCTCGCTCGCGCAGTTCCTGCCGAGCGGCCCCGACCAGACCGAAGACACGGCGCATGCGTTGCTCATCGACGCATGCTTCCGCGCCGAGCACCGCATCCTCGCGATCACGCCCTACTTCGTGCCCGACGACGGCCTGCGCAACGCCCTGCGGCTGGCGGCACGGCGCGGCGTACAGGTCACCATCGCGATCCCCTCGCGCTCGAACCACCGGTTGACCGACTTCGTGCGCGCGCGGGCCATGCGCGACCTGGCCGGCGCGGGCGTGACCTTCCGCATGCTGCCTTTCATGGCGCACGCCAAGGCTGTGGTGGTCGACGAAGAGCTGGCGATGTGCGGCTCGATCAACCTCGACCTGCGCAGCCTGCTGCTGAACCACGAGGCCGCGGTGGTGTTCTACGGCCGCACATCCATCGACTGGCTGGCGCAATGGATCGAGACCACCGCGTCGGCCGGCGAGCCCTACCGCGCACGGCGGCCCGGCCTGCTGCGCGATCTGGCCGAAGGGCTGCTGCTGACCGTCGCCTTCCAGCTGTAGCGTTCAGCGCTTGCCGCGCCGAGCCGCCTTCGCGGCCTTGGCCGCCTGCTCCGCCTTCTCGGCTTTCTCCGCCTTCAAGGCCTTGGCCGCCCGCTCGGCCTTTTCCTGCTTCTGCAGACGCGCCAGCCGGCCGGGCGTGTTCGTGTAGCTCGCGTTGCCCAGGCCGGTGCCGATGGTGAGCACGGCCCAGTGGTGCACGTCCTGCATGAAAGGCAGCTCGCTCAAGCCCTGCACGACCGCATCGTTGTGCAGCCGCACCGTGGTGGGCGCGCCGCCGATGGTCGGCAGCTTCTTGCTCAGTTCGCTCGGCAGGTGGAAGGTGTCGCTCTCCCAATCGCCGGGCAGGTTCTGCGTGCCGCGCGCGATGGAGCCGTCGTCGCGGATGCGGCCGGGGCAGGCGATGCCGACGAAGGGCGCTAGGCGAATGCCCTTGCGCTCGCATTCGTCGATGAGCACCTGCAGCATTTCCGAGAGCCGCTCGAGCAGCCCGCGCCGGCTCGGCTTGTCGTCGGCGTGGCGCCACTTCATGCGCTTAACCACCTTCGCGAGTGACAGGTCTTCCGCCTTCTTGCGCCGCGTCTT
>CALRYR010000316.1:0-5605 GCA_943372425.1 Variovorax sp. YR752
AATGTTCAATACAAGCTCACGCTGCGCCCCTGGCTGCACCTTGCGACGCTGACCACCGACTGCAAGATCTTCCAGAACAAGACCGTCATCGACATCCTCGATGAATTGCTGGCAGACTACCCGTTTCCCGTCGAGAAGCGCCTGTTCGATACCTATCCGTCACGGGACTACCAGACCCAGCTCAACGAAAGCGACTTCGCTTTTCTCGAACGGCTGTGCCAGGAATGGGGCCTGTCGTACCACTTCGAGCACGTCGAAGGCAAGCATCGACTGGTATTGAGCGATGCGATGGGGGCCTACCAACCCAACCCCAGCAAGGCGTACCAGCAGGTCGACTACTACCCGCCAGGCTGGAAGACCGATGCCGAATACATCCACAGCTTCGTGCCTGCGAGCCGCATCACCAGTGGGCGCTACACGACGACCGAATACGATTACGCGCGTCCTCGCGCGGACCTGAGCCAGAGCCGATCCGACCCGCGTCCTACGGGCCATGCCGGCGGGGAGGTTTACCAGTGGCACGCCAGCCAATCCGGCAGCATCGGCACTCACTTTTCGCAACCACGGGCGGGCACGGCCAGCGGCAATGACGCGCAAGCCGAAGGCCGCCTGCTTGCCCTGCTGCGAATGCAAGCGCTGCGCACCGATGGAGAACGCGCCACGGCCAGCGGCAATTTGCGTGGCATGGTGCCCGGCTGCACCTTCAAGCTCCAGAAGCATCCGCGCCAAGTAGCCAATGCCGACTACCTGATCATCGACACCACGTTGATCATCGAAGACGTGGCCCAGGACAGCCAGAACAAGGATGCCGCACCCAATCGTCGGCAGCATTGGCAAGTCACTGTCGACTTCACCGCACACCCGACCACCGAAGTCCTGCGCCCCGCCGCCACCCAGGCCAAGCCGCGCACCGGCGGCCCCCAGTCCGCACTGGTCGTTGGCCCGGAAGGCCAGAACATCTGGACCGATGACCTGGGCCGCATCAAGGTCCAGTTCCCGTGGGATCGCATCGGCCAGAGAAACCAGCACAGCACCTGCTGGATTCGCGTGAGCTCGCCCTGGGCAGGCAACCAGCTCGGCGGCGTGCACATCCCACGCATCGGCCAGGAGGTCATCGTGGACTTCATCGGCGGCGACCCCGACCTGCCGATCTGCACGGGCCGCATCCACAACCAGATGAACCTGCCGCCGTGGCGTCTCCCCGATCAAAGCGCGCTCAGCGGGTTTCGCAGCCGCGAATTGACCAAGGACGGTGGCAACAGCGCGGCAGGAAGATCCAACCACCTCGTCCTGGACGACAGTGCAGGCCAGATCCAGGCACAGCTGAAGTCGGACCACCAAAGCTCATCCCTGAGCCTGGGGCGCATCACCCGCATCGAAGACAACGCCGGGCGCACGGACCCACGTGGCGAAGGCTACGATTTGCGCACGGACGGGCATGGCGTCATGCGCGCTGCCGAGGGCATGCTCATCACCACCGAGGCCCGCATCGATGCCGCGGGCCATGCCAAGGACCTGGGCGACGCCATCGCCCGACTGTCGATCGCACGCGACCTCGTCGAGGGGCAGTCCGATGCCGCACGCACCAGCGGCGCCCAGACCAAGGGCGACCAGGGCGCCGTTGCGCAGTCCCTCAAGAAGCTCAACGACGGCATCCGGGGCAGCGGCGGCAACCCGCAGACCGGCCAGTTCCCGGAGCTGGTCGAGCCTCACATGGTGCTGGCCACGCCCAGCGGCATGGCGCTCACGTCCGGTGGCAGCACGCACATCGCCAGCGTCGAACACACCCAGATCACCAGTTCCAAGCACACCAGCATCAACAGTGGCGAAAGCCTGATCGCGGTGGCGCTCGAAGCGTTCAAAGTCTACGCCATGCAGAACGGCATGGAGATGATCGCCGCGCAGGCCGACATCGAGATCAAAGCGCTCAAGAACTCGATCAAGCTTGCGGCCAAGGACAAGATCGAGCTGACGGCCGACGAGATCAGCATCACCGCCAAGACGAAGCTGAGCATCAACGGCGGCACCAGCTACGGCGAGTTCGTCTCGGGCAACATCGAAACCGGCACCTCGGGCAAGCACACCCAGCACGCCGGCGCGCACGCGATGGTGCCGGGCAACACCAGGCCCACGACGCCGATCAACGGTGAAGCCTGCGGCACCAAGGAAAAGGCCGCCGACAACGGCAGCAGTTTCGTCGCGCGATCATGAGCAGCCCCGAACACGCCGGGCAGACGACGCAGGTGCAGGCACTCCTCGATGCCTTCCTGAAAACGTGGGGCGACATGACGGTGTTTCCGCCCATGGAGGCGACCACCGCACGTGCACACCGGAAGGAGCCCGTCCCCCAGCGCGCCTACCTGCTGTTCAACCGCTGGGAAGACAACCCGCTTGCGCAAACGCTGGGTGACCAGTTCCCAAAATGGGCCCGCGATCGCCTCACCGTGCCCGACAGCTACTTCGAGCACCGCGAGGACCACGCCCCCTGCCTCTCGAACTGCCCGAGGCGCTCATCCTTGCCGAGACCGGCAACGAACGCACGGCCACGTCCGTGCGCCAGTGGCTGGCGCAATGCCTCGACCATGCGGCGCAGCAGTCGCAACAGCGGTTGCTGGCACAAGACTTCTGCGGCGTGGTCATCAGCGGGGCGAACGAACAAGCCATCACGCGGTACTGGGTTGGCCTGGGCGACCAGCGGCCACCCTACAGCGAAGACGGCGTGCTGTTCCGGTATCAAGACCCGCGCGTCATGCAGCGCGTCTGGCCGAGCCTGAGCCCGTCCCAGCAGGCCCGGTGGCTCGGGCCCGTCACGCAGTGGTGGTCGTTGCGGCAGCCTTGGGGGCCGTTCAGTGCAGCGCCAGAGCCTGCGCCGTGGTTCCTGGCCAAGGCTCCGCTCCCATCGCCTGAAGCGCCATCCGGCGGCTCGCCGCGCGACCTGTTCACGCAGGAGCAATGGTTCCTGGCCGGGGTTTCGCCGGATGCCAACGCCATCTGGCGCGGCTATGCGAACAACGACGTGCGGGTCGAGGCCCAGCCGGACGCGCACAGCATGGTGGTGTTACTCGCCGATGGAGCGCGCCTGGGGCTCTCGGGCGTCAACCTCGAAGACTATGTGTGGAGCACCTGGCTGCACCGCCCCAAGGAGGGCGCACCGCGTGCGATGGACTGGAGCCTGCCCCACACGGCCCCTGTGCTGACGCAGGTGCTCAAGCAACTGCAAGCGCAACCTGACGCCCGTTTTTCAACCCTGTTTGCGCAGGCCATCCGAGCAGGAAGCTAGACCATGCCCCACACCTCCCCTTGCCCCGAATGCTCCCGGACCGGGCTCCCGATTCTGTTCACGCGCTATGCCGCGGCCTTCAGCGCCACGAAAGAAGGCAATGCCGTGCTCGACAACCTCAAGCCCCGCGGCAAGCTGCAAGCCGAACCCAACGGCGTGTCCCTGCAAACCGCCAAGTACAACGTTCGCATGCTGCGCACGGGCTACCTGTACATCCGGACGGAGGCTGCCGGCATCCGCACACCCGAGTGGCTGGCCTACGTGGTGCACCCCCATGGCTACCTCACGAAGATCGACATCCATCACCCGGCGCAGACCCCCGCGCAGCCTTCCTGCAGGCCCAGCGAATGGGGCGCCAACCGGAGCCTGGTGTGGATCGGTGATGCGAAGGCCATCACCAAGCTGAACTTCATGTTCCACCCGGACCCCATCGACCACGACCACCTCGTCAAGGTGATCGACAAGGCGCCGGACACCTACATGCAGCGCTTCGACGTCGCCGGATGGGTGCAGGGCAACACCAGCCAGGACGGCACCTGCCAGCCAGGGCAGCTCAACAGCCAGGTCATGGAGTTCTCGGCGTTGAGTACCCCCAGCGTCCAGAACGTGGGGAACGAACAGTACTTCGGGCTCATGGGCTGCACGCCAACCGAACGCGCATGGGGAAGCTACGACGAACAGCGCGAAGGCCGGCACTTCACGGATACCGCGGGCGGCGCGGCCCTCGGCCCTGTCAAGGGCTCCTATGCGGTGCAGATGGTGCAAGCGGGCTATCGCGACCAGCATGGGCCCCGCCTGGAAGGCATGCGCGAATACCTGCTCGGCAACAAGGGGGCGGTGGTCGTGTGCGAAGACCCCATCGGCATCGCGCAGGAACTGAGCATGCACCACCTCACCGCGGCGGTGCCCTATGTGCGCTGGCTGCACGAGACGGATGCCCAGGGCGTGAGTAACCAGTTCAAGCAGGCTGCCAGCGCCAGCATCGTCACCCTTCAGAGCGGGCTACAGAAGTCCATCATGCGGGCCTATGACCGAGAAACCCAGGCCATGCGCTGGGCCGGCACGCATGTGGCTCCGGGCTCTGGCTACGCCACGTACAAGGTCACCCTGCCCGACGGCAGTGTCAAGGCGATGGGTGAGGACGAATACAGGCGCTACGTCTACGACAAATGGACGCAGGAAGCCGACATGCGCGACAGCGACCGCGCCAAGTTCAACACGGCCGCGGCGGCCAAGACCGCGGCGCTGTATGACGGTGCCGCCCGAGCCGCGTTCGACAAACTGCACGCCGCCCAGCTCACCGCACGGGAGCAGCACATGGACCGGATCGCGGCCGACCTGCAACGCTGGCTCCAGTCCGATGCGCTGACCGACAAGGCGCTGGGCCGCTACAACGCGGACGCCGATCCCACGACCAGCCCGGACGGCATCCGCTGCGCGGGCCAGCTGTGTGCCATCCTGCTGCAGGTCGACAGCGCCCCCAAGGGTCGCCAGTGGTACGCCGACCTGGACACCTTCACGCCCGCCAAGAAGAATCTGGTCTGGCGCATGCTCAGCCTGAACAACGCGGCGATCAGCGCCGAACTGGTGCCGGCGCTCAAGCTGGCGCTCGACCCGCTGACCTACGGCGACCGCAAAGCGCAGGACGTTTACCAGGACGCCAAACACCAGGCGGCCACGGCCAAGGTCGCTGCCATCCTGGGCACCCTGACCAAGCTGCTCAAGGGTGCGGATGCCACCGACAAGGCCAGGGCCAAGCTCAACGACCCGCTGACCCAGGGCATGGCGCGCTACGGTGCGTACTGGGACATCGGCAACGCCGCCAAGGACAACATCCTCTCCGTGCTGCTCAGCGCCACGCTGGCACGCGTCAAGAAGCTCCAGCCCTCGGAGCTGGAGGCGCACATCGCCCGCACGCAAGTGCTGCTGCTCGCCCATGGCCTGGGCTCTCAGGCGCCGACTTTCGTCAAGAGCGACCTGACGGCGGCCATTCAGGGCAAGCGCGTGCCTATCGTGCTCGGTGGCCTGAGCATGCTGTCGATCATCCCGAAGCTGGGCACGGCGGGCCTCAAGCAGGACACCCGCAGCATCAGCGACGCCTCGGCCAGCGTGGCCAATGGCATGGGGCTGGTCAAGGGGTGGAAGGCGAGCTTCTACGAAGAGACGGTGTTCAAGCAGGTGCCGCATGTGGTGGCGGCGCAGGATTTGACGGGGAAGCTACAGGAGGCGCGGCAGAAATTGCAAAGCCTCAAGGCCGACGCTGCGTTCTATGTGGTGGCTGGCACGGCTGTGGGGGTTTGGTGGGATGTGGTCGATGCGCGAACT
>CALRYR010000317.1:0-5584 GCA_943372425.1 Variovorax sp. YR752
ATTTCGGCACCGACGGCATCCGCGGCACGGTTGGCCAGCCACCCATCACCCCCGACTTCGTGCTTCGCCTGGCACATGCCGTGGGCCGCGTGCTCAAGAAAACCGAGAAGCGACCGACAGTGCTCATCGGCAAGGACACGCGCATCTCCGGCTACATGCTGGAATCAGCGCTCGAATCTGGCTTCAATTCCGCCGGTGTCGATGTCGTGCTGCTCGGCCCGCTGCCGACGCCCGGCGTGGCGTACCTCACACGCGCGCAACGTGCGAGCCTCGGCGTGGTCATCAGCGCCAGCCACAACGCCTTTCCCGACAACGGCATCAAGTTCTTCAGCGCTCAGGGCACCAAGCTCAGCGACGAGTGGGAGCTGGCGGTCGAGGCGGCGCTGGAAGAGGCACCCGTGTGGGCCGATTCCGCCCAGTTGGGCAAGGCGCGCCGTTTGAGCGACGCGGCCGGCCGCTACATCGAGTTCTGCAAGAGCACCTTCGCGCACGACCTGAGCCTGCGCGGGCTCAAGCTGGTGGTCGATGCGGCACACGGTGCGGCCTATCAGGTGGCGCCCAACGTCTTTCACGAACTGGGTGCCGAGGTGAGCAGCATCGGCTGCGCGCCGGACGGCCTCAACATCAACCAGGATGTCGGGGCGACGCATCCGCAGGCGCTGATCGAAGCGGTGAAGATGAAGGGTGCCGACTACGGCATCGCGCTCGACGGTGACGCCGACCGGCTTCAACTGGTCGATGCCGCAGGCCGGCTCTTCAATGGCGACGAGCTGCTCTACCTGATGGTGCGGGAGCGCATCGCGCGCGGCGAGAAGCCACAGGGCGTGGTCGGCACGCTCATGACCAACAAGGCGGTCGAAGTGGCGCTGCGCGGGCATGGCATCGAGTTCGTCCGCGCCAAGGTCGGCGACCGTTACGTGCTCGAAGAACTGGAAAAGCGCGGCTGGCTGCTGGGCGGCGAAGGTTCCGGCCACCTGCTGGCGCTCGACCGTCACACCACCGGCGACGGCATCGTGAGCGCCCTGCAGGTGCTGCAGGCGTGCGTGCGCAGCGGCAAGACGGTCGGCGAGCTGCTGGCCGACGTCGTGCTCTTTCCGCAGACGCTCATCAACGTGCGGCTGCGCGAGGGACAGGACTGGCAGTCGAATGCCGCATTGAAGACCGAAATGCAGCGCGCCGAAGCCGAACTCGGCGACGCCGGCCGCGTGCTGATCCGCGCCAGCGGCACCGAGCCGCTGGTGCGCGTGATGGTCGAGGCGCGTGATGCGGCGCAGGCCGACGCATGCGCCCGCCGCCTGGCGGCCACGCTGCAGTGACGAGCGTGGCGCCGTCCGTGCGCGCCGTGCATGTCAGCACGCTGCACAGCTTCTCCAAGTTCACCGAATCGGTGATCCGACTGGTCGCCGGACTTGGCGTGGAGGGCGATGCGCATGCGGGCACCACGGTCAAGCACCGCTCCCGCGTTGCCCGGAACCCCCAGGCACCCAACCTGCGGCAGGTGCACCTGCTCCATGCCGAACTCTTCGACGAACTGATGGCCACCGGCTATGCCGTCTGGCCCGGCGAACTGGGCGAGAACATCACGACGCACGGTGTCGAGCTGCTGGGTCTGCCGACCGGCACCCGGCTGCATCTGGGGGACGAGGCCATCGTCGAGCTGACCGGCCTGCGCAACCCCTGCAGCCAGATCGACCGCTTCCAGGCCGGCCTGATGGCCGCCACGTTGGCGCGCGACAGCGAAGGACGCCTGGTGCGCAAGGCTGGCGTGATGGCGATCGTGCTGCAGGGCGGCACTGTGCAAGCGGGGGACGCGATCCGCATCGACCTGCCGACTGGCAAAACCAAAGCTCTGGAACCCGTATGACCGATATCGTGATGGCCGACTACGGCAATCCGGCGCATGCACGCGCCCTGGTCGACCTGCTCGACGCCTATGCCCGCGACCCGGCTGGCGGCGGTACACCGTTGCCGGATGCCGTGCTGGCGGGACTGCCCGCGGCGCTCGCGGCCCGGCCCCAGGCGTTCAGTGTGCTGGCTTTCGACGGTGCGCTACCGGTCGGGCTGATCAATTGCATCGAGGGCTTCTCCACCTTCGCCTGCCGGCCGCTGGTCAATGTGCACGACGTGGTCGTCCTGCAAAGCCATCGCGGCCAGCGCATCACGCAGCGGATGCTGGCGCGTGTCGAGCAGGAGGCGGTCGCGCGTGGCGCCTGCAAGCTCACGCTCGAGGTGCTGCAGGGCAACGCGCCGGCGCTGCGCGCCTACGAGCGCGAAGGCTTTGCCAGCTACCAGCTCGACCCGGCCTTCGGCTCGGCAATGTTCCTGCAGAAGAAGCTGTAGCGCCTGCTCAGAAGCGCGTCACGGGCGGCTCTGCGTCCGTCTTGTCGACGGCATAGCGGCCCAGTTCCCACTTGGCGATGGCGTTGCGGTGCACCTCATCCGGGCCGTCCGCGAAGCGCAAGGTGCGCGCATGCGCATAGGCGAAGGCCAGTGGGAAGTCGTCACACATGCCGCCGCCGCCGTGTACCTGCATCGCCCAATCGATCACCTGGCAGGCCATGCTGGGGGCGACCACCTTGATCATCGCAATCTCGTTCTTCGCGACCTTGTTGCCGGCCACGTCCATCAGCCATGCGGCCTTGAGCGTGAGCAGCCGCGCCATGTCGATCTTGCAGCGCGCCTCGGCGATGCGCTCCTGCGTGACGGTCTGTGAGGCGACTGTCTTGCCGAAGGCCACGCGCGAGGAGGCACGCCGGCACATCAGCTCCAGCGCGCGCTCGGCCAGGCCGATCAGGCGCATGCAGTGGTGGATGCGTCCCGGGCCGAGGCGGCCCTGGGCGATCTCGAAGCCACGGCCTTCACCCAGCAGCATGTTGTCGACCGGCACCCGCACGTTCTCGAAAGTCATCTCGACGTGGCCATGCGGCGCATCGTCATAGCCCATCACGTTGAGCGGACGCAGTACGGTGATGCCCTTGGCGTCGGCCGGCACGATGATCATGCTCTGCTGCGAGTGGCGCGGGGCATCCGGGTTGCTCTTGCCCATGGTGATGAAGACCGCGCAGCGCGGGTCGGCAGCGCCGGAAATCCACCACTTGCGGCCGTTGATGACGTAGTCGTTGCCGTCGCGCTCGATGCGGGTCGACACATTCGTCGCATCGCTCGACGCCACGTCGGGCTCGGTCATGGCGAAGGCGGAGCGGATCTCGCCCTCGAGCAGCGGCTTGAGCCAGCGCGCCTTGATCTGTTCGGAGCCGTAGCGGGCAATGGTCTCCATGTTGCCGGTGTCCGGCGCCGAGCAGTTGAACACCTCGCTCGCCCATGGCACGCGGCCCATGATCTCGGCCAGCGGCGCGTACTCCTGGTTGGTGAGGCCCGCGCCCTCGTAGCCCGACGCAGAGGCGCTGTCGACCGGCAGGAACAGGTTCCACAGACCGTCGGCCTTGGCCTTGGCCTTCAGCTTCTCGATGGTCTGCAGCGGCGTCCAGCGCTTGCCGGCGACGGTGTTGGCCGCGAGTTCGGCGGTGCAGGCCGCCTCGTTCGGGTAGACGTGTTCGTCCATGAAGGCGCTGACGCGCGCCTGAAGCGCCTTGGTCTTGGCCGAGTATTCGAAGTCCATGTTGTCTCCTGGTGGGTGTATGAGAGCGGTTATGCCTTCTGGGCAAACTGCCAGGCCATTTCGGCCATGGGGCGCGCGCCGCGGCCCGAGGCCACGGCTTGCTCGCTCGAGGCCGTGCCGGCCTCGACCCGCTTGGCGATGCCTTGCAGGATCGCGGCCATGCGGAACAGGTTGTAGGCCTGGTAGAAGTTCCAGTCGGGTGCCAGCGCCTCGGGCGTGGTGAGCCCGGTGCGCTCGCAGTACCTGCGGATGTATTCGCTCTCGGTCGGGATGCCCAGGCTCTTGTGGTCCAGCCCGCCGATCCCGCGAAAGGCTGCGCCCGAGATGTGCCACGACATGCAGTGGTAGCTGAAGTCGGCCAGCGGATGGCCGAGCGTGGACAGTTCCCAGTCGAGCACGGCAATCGCACGCGGCTCGGTGGCGTGGAACATGAGGTTGTCGAGCCGAAAGTCGCCATGCACGATGGACACCATCTTCTCGTCGCGCGCGCTTTGCGGCATGTGCGCCGGCAGCCATTCCATTAGCCTGTCCATCTCGGGAATGGGCTGCGTGATGGAGGCCAGGTACTGCTTGCTCCAGCGACCAATCTGGCGCTCGAAGTAGTTGCCGGGCTTGCCGTAGTCGGCGAGGCCGCGCTCGGCGAACTTCACGGTGTGCAGCGCCGCGATGACGCGGTTCATCTCGTCGTAGATGGCCGTGCGCTCGGCGTTGCGCATGCCGGGCAGGGCCTGGTCCCACAGCACGCGACCCTGCATGAACTCCATCACGTAGAACGCCCGGCCGATGACGGCTTCGTCCTCACACAGGCAGTGCATGCGCGGCACGGGCACGTCGGTGCCGGCCAGCCCGCTCATGACCTTGAATTCGCGTTCCACCGCATGCGCCGAGGGCAGCAGCTTGGCCACCGGCCCCGGCTTGGCGCGCATCACATAGCTCTGGCCGGGCGTGATGAGCTTGTAGGTCGGGTTGGACTGCCCGCCCTTGAACATCTCCACCGTCAGCGGACCCTGGAAGCCGTCGAGGTTCGCATCGAGCCAGGCGGCCAGTGCGTCGACGTCGAAGCTGTGTTGCGGCGCGACAGCGCGCGTTCCGATGAAGCTGCTGAAGTCCTGGGTCATGGATGGTGATGAAGGGTTAGAGGTCGGCCTCCGCGATGCGCATGAGTCCGGCACGGTCGAGCACGACCAGGCCCCCTGGTTCGATGCGCAGCACGTTCTC
Source organism: Variovorax sp. YR752 (assembly GCA_943372425.1). Classification (GTDB taxonomy): domain Bacteria; phylum Pseudomonadota; class Gammaproteobacteria; order Burkholderiales; family Burkholderiaceae_C; genus Variovorax. Next base: position 4,838 of record CALRYR010000317.1, read on the forward strand.
GCGCTCCATCGCCTTGAGTTCCTGGTTGACCCGCTGGCGCGACGCGCCCAGCAATTGCGCCAGTTCTTCCTGTGCCAGATGCAGGCCGATGCGCAGCTGGCTGCCGTCGGCCAGGCTGGGCACGCCGTAGCTGCGCACCAGATGCGTCAGCTGCTTGGCGAGCCGTGCGCGCAAGGGGAGGGTGTTGAGGTCTTCCACCAGCCCGAACAGCTGGCGGATGCGACGCGCCTGCAGGCGCATCAGCGCTTCGTACAGCTCCACGTGCGAGGCGAGGATCTTCTGGAAGTCCGCACGCGCCACGTTGAGCGTCGTCGTGTCGCCATGCGCATAGGCATCGTGCGTGCGCCGGTCCCCGTCGAACATCGCCACGTCGCCGAACCAGATGCCGGGCTCCACGTAGGTGAGCGTCACCTGCTTGCCCGCGACGGTAGTCGAACTCACGCGCACCGCGCCCTTGGCGCACGCGATCCATCCTTCGGGCGGATCGCCGCGGGCGGCCAGCAGGTCGCCGTCCTTGTGACGTCTGACGAATGCGCATCGGAGGATGTCGTGCCGCAGCGAGGGTGAAAGGGATGAGAACCAGCGACCGCTGTTGATCGCTTCGCGTTCGTCGATGGTAAGAATGGGCTCGTCCATGGGGCTGTCCTGTCGGCGACTGAGGGTCTGCAGAGGTGTCTCGGGAGCGACGCGATGCGTCATTCGAAGCGCGGCGTTTCCTTGGCGAGGAAGGCGGCGATGCCGATGCCT
>CALRYR010000318.1:0-5577 GCA_943372425.1 Variovorax sp. YR752
TCGCTCGCCTTCTGGATGTTCTCGCAGTACTTGGCCGCGCTCCAGGTGAACTCACGGCCGGCCAGGCCGCCGGCCGAGGGTCGCACGCGGAATTGCGGCTCGACGCCCTTCACGTCACCGCGCCAGTACACATGGTCGTAGGTGTGCGACGCGAACTCGTTGCCTTCCGCCGCCCTCGCCTTCCACCACGGCGCCCACTGGTTGTCCAGGCTGTCGCCGTCGGTCAGCGTGCGTTCGGCCGCGCCGAAGAAGGTCACGCGCACGTCCTGGCGCTTGAGCACCTCGGCGATCAGCGGCGCGACACCCATGTGGCCGGTGTCGAAGGTCAGGTACAGCGGCTTGTCGCACTTTGCCTGCGCGACGGCACTGCCTGCCACGCAGAAGGCCAGCAGCCCGGCGACGAGGCGACGGCGCAGCGGCCGGTCAGCGCTTGGCATGGTCGAGGGTCCACACGCCGTGCGGCGAGCGCCCGACGTTGACCTGGCGCACCACCTTGCGGCTGGCCAGGTCGACCACGCTGAGCTTCTTGGCCCAGCGCGAGGTCACGTACAGGGTTTTGCCGTCGGCGGAGAGGTCCATGCAGTCCGGGCCGCCGGGCACGTCGTAGCTTTCGATGACCTGCAGGGTCTTGAGGTCGATCCGGCTGATCGTGTTGGCCACGCGGTTGCTGACGAACACGCTCTGGCCGTCACCGGCGGAACGGAAGGCGTGCGCGCCCTTGCCGGTCGGGATCTTGCCGACCAGCTTGGGCTGCGGGCCGGCCACGTCGAAGACCTGCACGCCGTCGCTGCCGGTCAGGCCGACCAGCAGCGTGCGGTCGTTGTGGACGCCGAAGATGTCCGCCGGCATCGGGCCGGTGGCGATGCGCCAGCGGATGGTCTGCGTGTGCAGGTCGACGGCGATGAGCTCGTCGCTGTCCTGCATCGTGACGTAGGCCACGGTGCTGGTCGCGTCGATCCAGATGTGGCTGGGCGTCTTGCCGGTGGCGATGCGCTTGGCCAGCGTCAGGTCCTTGCCGTCCCAGCGGTAGATGTCGACGTGGTTCAGGCGGTTGGCGGCAGTGACGAACCACTTCATGTCGCGCGAGAACTGCAGCTGGTACGGGTCGATGATGCCGTAGACCACGCGCTGCACGTCGCCCGTGCGCGGGTTCAGGAACGTGAGCGAATCGCCGGCGGAGTTGGCGACGATCACCGAGCGCTCGTCCGGCGTCATGTAGATGTGATGCGGCTCCTTGCCGGTCGCGATACGGGTCTTTTCCGTCCAGGTCGCCTGGTCGATCACGCTGACGGTGGCGTCCAGCGAATTGAGGACGAAGAGCGGCGGCGGTTCGGCGGCCAGGGCGGGCGCGGCATGCACGGCGCAGGCAAAGAAAAAGGCCGCGAGGCGACCGTGGGCGGTGGCAAGAAATCGCAAGGGAAGCTTCCGGGACAGCAGGTCGAACCTTAACGTGCAAGCCTTAGCGGCGGCTGACCGTCCCTGTGCGATTTGCCCGCAAAACCCGATGTCAGCGCGCAGTGCGCAGCGCTTCGACCTCTGCGGCACTGAGCCAGCGCCACTGGCCGGGCGCCAGGTCCGGCGGCAGCACCAGCGCGCCGATCTGCGACCGGTGCAGGGCCTCCACCCGGTTGCCGACCGCCGCCACCATGCGCTTGACCTGGTGGTACTTGCCCTCGGTCAGGGTAAGGCGCAGGTGCAGCGGGCCGACCGCCTCGCAAGCCGCGGCGCGCACCGGCTTCGGGTCGTCGTCCAGCACGACGCCGGCCAGCAGCTTCTGCACCTGGGCGTCGTCCAGCGGATGCTTGACGGTCACCTCGTAGACCTTGGGCACATGGTGCTTGGGCGAGCCCATGCGGTGGATGAACTGGCCGTCGTCGGTCAGCAGCAACAACCCGGTCGTGTCCTGGTCGAGCCGGCCGATGGCCTGCACGCCCTGCACCGCCCCCTTGTTCGGCCGCAGCCGCAGCGGCGACGGCAGCAGCGTGTAGATGCTGGGCCAGGTCGACGGCTTCTGCGAGCACTCGGTACCGGCCGGCTTGTGCAGCAGCACGTAGGCCTTGTCGTGGTACTCCCAGACGGTGCCCTGCACGGTGAAGCGCAGGCCGTCGGCGACCGGCACGTCGGTGCCGGGGTCGGTGACGGCCGCGCCGTCGATCGTCACGAAGCCCTGCTGCGAGAGCCCGGCGCAGACGCGGCGCGTGCCGAAGCCCTGGGTGTAGAGAATGTCCTGGAGTTGCATCGATGGGACGGGCGGCGGGCGCGGCCGCCGCCGGAAAGCGTGGGTTCAGTAGCCGAGTGCGAGCCCGGTGTTGCGCCGCGGATCGTTCGCGCCGTAGAAGCGATTGTTGCCGACCGGCTTGCCACCCAGCGACGGCGCACCGACGATGATCGCCGCCATGTGGTTCGCCGGCTGCGGCACGCCGAGGTTGTGGCCCATGTCGATCAAGAGCTTGCGGGTGTCCGGCGAGATGGCGTAGGCCTCGACGTTGGTCACGTCTGGCAGCCATTGCTGGTGGAAGCGCGGCGCATCGACGGCTTCCTGCACGTTCATGCCGTAGTCGACCACGTTCAGAATGGTGTGCAGCACCGCCGTGATGATGCGGCTGCCGCCGGGCGTGCCGACCACGAAGACCGGCTTGCCGTCCTTGCTCACGATGGTCGGGCTCATCGAGCTCAGCGGCCGCTTGCCGGGGGCGATCGCGTTGGCCTCGCCCTGCACCAGGCCGTACAGATTGGGCACGCCGACCTTCGCGGTGAAGTCGTCCATCTCGTTGTTGAGCAGCACGCCCGTCTTGGCGGCCGTGACCTTGGCGCCGAACCAGTCGTTGAGGGTGTAGGTGACGGACACCGCATTGCCCCACCGGTCGGTGATCGAGTAGTGCGTGGTGTTGCTGCCTTCGTGAGGCGCGACGCCGGGCTTGATGTCCTTCGACACGCCCGCCTTGGCCGGGTCGATCACACCGCGGATCTTCTCGGCATAGCCCTTGTCCAGCAGGCGGTCGAGCGGGTTCTTCACGAAGTCCGGGTCGCCGAGGTAGCTGTTGCGGTCGACGTAGGCATGGCGCATGGCCTCGATCTGGTAGTGCACCGCCTGGGCGGAACGGAAGCCCAGGTCCTTCAGCGGGTAGCCCTCCAGGATGTTGAGCATCTCGCAGATGATCACGCCGCCCGAACTCGGCGGCGGCGCCGACACGATGCGATAGCCCCGGTAGTCGCACTCGACCGGCGCCAGTTCGCGCGTGCTGTACTGGTCGAGGTCGGCCTGCGTGATGAGGCCCTTGCCGGTCTGGCTGGACGCGACAATCGCCTGGCCGACCCAGCCCTTGTAGAAGCCGTCGGTGCCGTTATGGCTGATGGCGCGCAGGGTCTTGGCCAGGTCCTTCTGCACCAGCTTCTGGCCGACCGCGAAAGGCTCGCCCTTGTTCAGGAAGATGGCGCCCGACACGCCGTCCTTCTTGAAGTCGTTGGTCGCCGTCAGCAGCATGTCGACATCGCCCTGCTCCAGCGCGAAGCCCTTGTCGGCCAGTGCGATGGACGGGGCGATGAGTGCCGCGCGCTCCATCGTGCCGTACTTGGTGCGCGCGTACTCCATGCCCGACACGGTGCCCGGCACGCCGACGGCGAGATGGCCGTTGGTGCTGAGCCCCTTGATGACGTTGCCGTCCTTGTCGAGGTACATGTTGGCGGTCGCGCCATGCGGCGCCTTCTCGCGGAAGTCGAGAAAGGTCTTGCGGCCGTCGGCCAGTTGCAACGTCATGAAGCCGCCGCCGCCCAGGTTGCCCGCGGCCGGGTACACCACCGCCAGCGCATAGCCGACCGCGACCGCCGCATCGATGGCATTGCCGCCGCGCTTGAGCACGTCGACGCCGACCTTGCTGGCCAGATGCTGCGCGCTGACCACCATACCGTTCTGCGCCGCGACCGGCGCCTGCGAAGCGGCCTGCACGGCGGAGAACGCCGTCATGACCAACACTGCTGCAGCGATCGAACCACGCATCGCCCGGGGAATCATCTTCATGGTGCCTCCTTGTGAAGAGCGGGATTTTGCGCCCGCCGGTCCGTCGATTGGCGCGCTGCGCTACGCCCGGCAAAAGGGTAAACCCGCATCCCAAGCACAGCGATTATTTCGACAATCAGTGTACTGATCGAAAAGATCGGCCATCCACACAAGGAGCCCCACGATGTTCCCCAAGAATGCCTGGTACGTCGCCTGCACAAGCGACGAGATCACCGACAAGCCGCTGGGCCGCAAGGTCTGCAACGAGTCGATCGTCTTCTACCGCGACGCGGACGGCCGCGTCGCGGCCCTGGAAGATTTCTGCCCCCACCGCGGCGCGCCGCTGTCGCTCGGGCGCGTGGTCGACGGCAAGCTGGTGTGCGGCTATCACGGCCTCGAAATGGGCTGCGACGGCAAGACCGTGGCCATGCCCGGCCAGCGCGTGCGCGGCTTCCCGCCGATTCGCAGCTTCCCGCTGATCGAGCGCTATGGCTTTATCTGGATCTGGCCCGGCGACGCCGAGCAGGCCGACGCGGCCAAGCTGCAACACCTCGCATGGGCCGAGAGCAGCGAGTGGGCCTATGGCGGCGGCCTGTATCACATCCAGTGCGATTACCGCCTGATGATCGACAACCTGATGGACCTCACGCACGAGACCTATGTGCACGCGAGCAGCATCGGTCAGAAGGAAATCGACGAAACGCCCGTCACCACCCGCGTGGAAGGCAACGAGGTCATCACCAGCCGGCTGATGGAGAACATCCCCGCCCCGCCGTTCTGGCGCATGGCGTTGCGCGGCAACGGCCTGGCCGACGACGTGCCGGTCGACCGATGGCAGATCTGTCACTTCACGCCGCCGAGCCATGTGCTGATCGAAGTTGGCGTGGCCCACGCGGGCAAGGGCGGCTACGCGGCCGACCCCGCCCACAAGGCATCGAGCATCGTCGTCGACTTCATCACACCCGAGACCGACACGTCGATCTGGTACTTCTGGGGCATGGCGCGCAACTTCCGGCCCGAAGACCAGGCGTTGACCGAGACCATTCGCGAAGGCCAGGGCCAGATCTTCAGCGAAGACCTGCAGATGCTGGAGCAGCAGCAGCGCAACCTGCTGGCGCATCCCACGCGCGCCCTGCTCAAGCTCAACATCGATGCAGGCGGCGTGCAGTCGCGCCGTGTGATCGAACGGCTCATCGCGCAGGAGCAGGCGGCGACAGCGCCTGCTGCGACCGCAGCGTGAGTCGGACACGGCGACACCCATGACCGACACCTCGGAATTCACCGTGCGCGTCGCGCGCAAGACACCGGAGGCGATCGACATCTGCACCTTCGAACTCGTTCGCACCGATGGGCAGGGCCTGCCGGCCTTCTCTGCCGGATCGCACATCGACGTGCACCTGCCCTCGGGCCTGACGCGGCAGTATTCGCTGTGCAACGACGCGCACGAAGGTCATAGCTACCTGATCGGCGTGCTGCGCGACCCGGCCTCGCGCGGGGGCTCGAGCGCCATGCACGACGAGATCGAAGAAGGCATGACGCTGCGCATCAGCGCGCCGAAGAACCACTTCCCGATCGCGAGC
>CALRYR010000319.1:0-5570 GCA_943372425.1 Variovorax sp. YR752
GGCCGCGACCGGGTGAGGTCGATTTCCAGCTTGTCCAGCGCACGGTTGCGGGCGACCAGAAAGCCTTCGAGCTGCTGGTCGTCAAGTACCAGCGGCGCATCGAGCGCCTCATCGGCCGAATGGTGCGCGACGTCGACCTGGTGGAGGACATCGCGCAGGAAACCTTCATCCGCGCCTACCGGGCCCTGCACCAGTTCCGTGGCGAGGCGCAGTTCTATACCTGGCTCTACCGGATCGCGGTGAACACCGCCAAGAAGGCACTCGTCGACATGAAGCGCGACCCGACGGTGTCCGAAGCGGCGCTGCGGCCATCTTCCGGTGACGACGATGAAACTTACCGGCCGGGAAACGAACCAATCAGCGACGAAACCCCCGAAACAGTGATGGCCGCGAACGAAATCGCAGCCGCGGTCGAGGCCGCGATGGAGGCCTTGCCTGCCGAATTGCGGCAGGCGGTCACGCTGCGCGAGATCGAGGGAATGAGTTATGAAGAAATTGCCGAGGTCATGCGTTGTCCCATCGGCACGGTTCGTTCGCGCATCTTCAGGGCGCGTGAAGCGATTTCGGCACGGGTCAAGCCCATGCTCGACAACCAGTCCGGCAAGCGTTGGTAAGCAGGTGAACCAGATGAAAAATACCCCAGATTCCGTGCGCGAAGCGGTGTCCGCCCTGGCGGACGGCCATCTTCAGGGCGAGGATTTCGCCCAGACCGTCGACCGCCTGTGCATCGACGACGAATTGCAGGCGACCTGGCACACGTACCACGTTGTGGGCGAGGTGCTGCGCGCGGGTCGACAGCCGGCATGCACCGACAGCAGCCAGTTTCTCGCGCGCTTCCAGGCGCGGCTTGCTGCCGAGCCCGTGCGGCCGCTGCCGGTCGTACAACCCGAAGCCGTGCCCACGGTGCGTGCGCCGGCTGCGAACGAGCCGGTGTTCCGCTGGAAGCTGGTGGCCGGCGTGGCCTCGCTGACCGCCGCCGCAGCGATCGGGTGGAACTGGGTCGGCAACGGCGTCGCGGTTCCGACACCGGGTGCGCAACTGGCGTCCCAGCAGGCGGTGCCGATGCAGCCTTCCGCGGAGGGCTCGGTGTTGACCGCGATGCAGCAGAGCGCGCCCACGGCGAACGCCGGTGTGACGCGCGTGTTGGTCGGCAACAGCGCCGGCGCGCCGCAAGTGATGCTGCGCGATCCGCGTCTGGACCAACTGCTCGAGGCGCATCGGCAGGCCGCAGGCGGCGCGCAGATGCCCTCCGGTTTCCTGCGCAACGCCACCTTCGAGAGCTCTGCGCGCTGAACTGTGCCGACCATGTCCACTTCCGGAACGACCCCCCACCGATGAACGTACGCCGTGCCTTGTTGGTGGTGTCCGCCCTCTGTGCCGCGCAGTGGGCCGTGGCGCAGACGCGAAGCGCGCCTGCTGGGGGGCCCAAGGCTCCGGGCGCTGCGCCAGCCGAGCCGACGCCGACGCCGACCACGGTCGATTGGCTGCAGCGCATGCATGCCGCCTCGCGGCAGCGCACCTATGTCGGCACGTTCGTGGTGTCGGCCGCTACTGGCAACCTGTCGAGTTCACGGATCTGGCACGTTGCAGACGGCGACGTGTTGATGGAGCGGATCGAGGCGCTGTCGGGTGCTCCGCGTTCCACCTTCCGCCGCAACGACCACGTCATGACCTTCTTCCCGGAGGAGAAGGTCGCGAAGAGCGAGAAGCGCGAGAACCTCGATTTCTTTCCCAATCTGCCCGGCGCGCCGGATTCCGCGATCGGTGACTTTTATGACGCTCGGCCGCTCGGCAAGGGGCGCGTCGCCGGCTTCGATGCGGACGTGCTGCAGTTGGCGCCGCGCGATGGGCTGCGCTTCGGCTACCGCGTGTGGAGCGAGCGCCGCACCGGCCTGGTGATCGCGCTGCAGACGGTCGATGGCGACGGCCGGGTGGTGGAGCAGTCCGCGTTTTCCGAACTGCAGTTCGATGCGCCGGTGAAGACGCACGCGCTGGCGCAGATGATGGGTAACACCGCCGGCTACCGGGTGGAGAAATCTGCGCTGGTGCGCACCACCGCTGCCGCCGAAGGCTGGTCGCTGCGCGAACCGGTGCCGGGCTTCAAGCCGGTCAACTGCTATCGGCGCGCGCTCAACGGCGAGTCGCAGCCCGAGCGCACGATGCAATGGACCTTCACCGACGGACTGGCCTCGGTGTCGCTCTTCGTCGAGCCTTACGACGCGCAGCGCCAGCAGAACGAAGCCCTGATGACCCTGGGTGCAACCTACACCCTGACCCGTCGGCTGAGCGACAAAGGTGGAGACTGGTGGCTGACGGTGGTCGGCGAAGTACCGCCGCAAACTCTGCAGGCATTTGCACAAGGGCTGGTTCGCACGCGCTGATGACTGCGGTGCGCCGGCATTTTCCATGAAGAGAGATTCGAAGATGACGTTCCAGGCCGAGGGAAAGAAACTCCAGTCCTACGTGTTCGCCTGCGCCTTGGCGCTGTCGGCCGTCGGCGGCGCATTGCCGATCACGGCGGCGCACGCGCAGACCCGGACGCTGCCGGACTTCACCGATCTGGTCGACCAGGTCGGCCCAGCGGTGGTCAACATCCGCACGGTGGAGAAGGTCGCGCAGCGCAGCGGCACTGGCAACGGCGAGATGGACGAGGAGATGCAGGAATTCTTCCGCCGCTTCTTCGGCCAGCCTTTGCCTGGGCAACCGGGCCAGCCGCGCCAGACGCCACCGCGTTCGCAGGAGCCGCAGGAAGAGTCTCGCCCGCGCGGCGTGGGATCCGGCTTCATCCTGAGCCCCGACGGCTTCGTCATGACCAATGCGCACGTGGTCGACGGCGCATCCGAAGTGCTCGTCACGCTGCCGGACAAGCGTGAGTTCAAGGCGAAGATCATCGGCGCGGACAAGCGCACCGACGTCGCGGTGGTGAAGATCGATGCCACCGGCCTGCCCTCGCTGAAGATGGGCGACGTGTCGAAGCTGCGAGTAGGTGAGTGGGTGATGGCCATCGGCTCGCCCTTCGGCCTGGAGAACACCGTGACCGCCGGCATCGTGAGCGCCAAGCAGCGCGACACCGGCGACTACCTGCCGTTCATCCAGACCGACGTGGCGATCAACCCCGGCAACTCCGGTGGCCCGCTGATCAACATGCGCGGCGAGGTCGTCGGCATCAACAGCCAGATCTATTCGCGCTCGGGCGGCTTCATGGGCATCTCGTTCTCGATCCCGATCGACGAGGCGATCCGCGTGAGCGAGCAGTTGCGTACGTCCGGGCGTGTCTCGCGCGGCCGGATCGGCGTGAGCATCGACCAGGTGACCAAGGATGTGGCCGAGTCGATCGGCCTCGGCAAGGCGCAGGGCGCGCTGGTGCGCAGCGTCGAAGCCGGTTCGCCGGGTGAAAAGGCGGGCATCGAGGCGGGCGACATCATCACGAGATTCGACGGCAAGGCGATCGAGAAGCCGAGCGATCTGCCGCGTCTGGTGGGCAACACGAAGCCCGGCACGAAGAGCACGCTCACGGTGTTCCGCCGCGGCAGCTCACGCGACCTGACGGTGACCGTCGCCGAGATCGAGCCCGACAAGCCGGCACGCACCGCGGCCGAGCGCGAAGAGCCGACGCCCAAGCCATCGGCCTCTGCGGCGGCGAAGTCGCTCGGCCTGGCCGTGAGCGACCTGACCGAGGCGGAGAAGAAGGAGATCAAGCTCCGCGGTGGCGTGAAGATCGAAGCCGTCACCGACAACGCCGCCCGTGCCGGATTGAAGGAAGGTGACGTCATCCTTGCCGTGGGCAACATCGAGGTGGCGAACATCAAGGAGTTCGAGGCTGCCGTCGGCAAGGCCGACAAGTCCAAGCCGGTCAGCGTGCTGTTCCGTCGCGGCGAGTGGGCGCAATACACCCTGATTCGACCGGCTCGCTGAGTTCGGCGAACCGTCAAGTGGCCCCACCCGGTAGTCGGGTTTGGGGCCTTTTTTTGGGCAAGCACCACTGCATTTTTGGGCCTTGGCGCAAATTTTTCGAGGCGATTGCACGTCATTCGAAGTTAGTAATCACATACTTATAGGCATGACTAACAACGTATTTCAGTAGAATAAGGTCCTGGTCGGGTGGTTCGAGCGCATAAGAGCGGGCCAAGCCTCCACCATGCGAGAAGCTCAGTGACAGTCCACCGTCGCTCCACAGATCACCCACATGTTGTCCCATAGGTTGTCCATCGCTTTTGTTGATAAGCTGTTCATAACTTTCCTGTTGCTGACCTGCAACGAGCCCCCCCGACCCCGTTCCGACATGTACGCGTTCCCCTTTTTGCCTACAATGAAGCTCAAACTACTGCAGTTGCCATTGCTTGTTGGTTCAGGGCGCGTCTCTTTCGGACGCGCCCTTTTTTCTTGCCTGACGCGTTCTGCGTACGTGGCAATTCAAGTACTTAAGCGTTCCCGTTGATGAATCACATCAGAAATTTTTCGATCATTGCGCACATCGACCATGGCAAGTCGACGCTCGCGGACCGGTTGATCCAGCGTTGCGGCGGTCTCGAAGAACGCCAGATGGAAGCGCAGGTGCTCGATTCGATGGACATCGAAAAAGAGCGTGGGATAACCATCAAGGCACAGACCGCTGCGTTGCATTACAAGGCACGCGACGGACAGGTCTACAACCTCAATCTCATCGACACACCGGGCCATGTCGACTTCTCTTATGAAGTGAGTCGCTCGCTGTCCGCATGTGAAGGCGCGTTGCTCGTCGTCGATGCATCGCAAGGCGTCGAAGCGCAGACAGTGGCCAACTGCTACACCGCACTTGACCTCGGTGTCGAAGTGCTGCCCGTGCTGAACAAGATCGACTTGCCGAACGCGGATCCCGACAACGCGAGATCTGAAATCGAAGACGTGATCGGCATCGACGCCACCGAGGCGATTCTGTGTTCTGCCAAGACCGGCGTTGGCATCGACGACATTCTCGAGGCCGTGGTCGCGAAAGTGCCGCCGCCGCGTGGCAACCCCGATGCCCCGCTGCGCGCCATGATCATCGACAGCTGGTTCGATCCGTACGTCGGTGTCGTGATGCTGGTGCGGGTCGTGGATGGCCGACTGGTGAAGGGCGAACGCATCAAGATGATGGCGTCTGGCGCGATGTACAACGCCGACAACCTGGGCGTGTTCACGCCGGCCACCGAAAAGCGCGAGTCGCTGGAAGCGGGCGAGGTGGGCTTCATCATCGCCGGCATCAAGGAACTGCAGGCAGCCAAGGTCGGCGACACGGTGACCCTGATCAAGCCCGGCACCGGCGGCGCAGCAGCCACCGCGACCGAAGCGCTTCCAGGCTTCAAGGAAATCCAGCCGCAGGTGTTTGCCGGGCTGTACCCGACCGAAGCGAGCGAATACGACGCGCTGCGCGACGCACTTGAAAAGCTCAAGCTCAACGACGCGTCGCTGCACTACGAGCCCGAGGTCAGCCAGGCGCTGGGCTTTGGCTTTCGCTGTGGCTTCCTCGGGCTGCTGCACATGGAGATCGTGCAGGAGCGACTGGAGCGCGAGTTCGACCAGGACCTGATCACCACCGCGCCGAGCGTGGT